>NZ_JCANOT010000019.1:0-127873 GCF_059552495.1 Methyloversatilis sp. S146-33 | reverse complement strand
ACGGCAACGGCGCATACGCAAAACTCCACAACGCATCCGTCACCATCGTCGGCATCGGCGGCGTCGGATCATGGGCCGCCGAAGCCATCGCACGACACGGCATCCACAACATCAACATCATCGACCTCGATAACGTCGCGGCGGTACGACGAACGTGGATGCAGCTCGCAGGTGCAGCATCGAATGATCGCCAAACTTGGGCGATCGGATTACCGGGCGCGAGGCTCAGAGCGTTGCGTGCTGTGTTATCCTAGAAAGCTATCCGCGATCGCGGAATCTCATACAATCACGCCTAATTTTTCCCTACGATTCAAGGACATTCGCTAATGGCGCAGAACACCTCACCCGTGAACACACTCGAGCGGAAGATCAACATGTCGGTGGTCGCCGCGGATGTCGAAAAGAGCGTTGCGGTTCGCCTCGCGCGGATGGCGCGCACGGTCAAGATGCCCGGCTTCCGCCCGGGCAAGGTGCCGATGAAGATCGTCGAGCAGCAATACTCGGCGCAAGCTCGCTCGGAGGCTTTCACCGAAGCCGTTCAGCAAGCTTTCGGCGCCGCAGTGCGTGAGCAGAACCTCCGCGTTGCAGGTTTCCCGAAGATCGAACCCGCAGAATCCACGGAGCCTGGCAAGGTTTTCTTCAGTGCGACCTTCGAAGTGTACCCGGAGATCGTTGCGGCGGACCTCAGCGGCAAGACACTCGAGCGCTCGGTATTGACTGTCGGGGATGCGGAGGTCGAAAAGACGCTCGAAGTTCTGCGTAAGCAGCGTGTCAGCTACGTTGTTGCGGACAAGGCTGCCGCCAAGGACGATCGGATTGTCATGGATTTCCGCGGAACGCGGGAAGGCGAGGCTTTCGACGGCGGCACCGCGGAAGACTTTCCTGTCGTTCTTGGCGCGGGCGCGCTGTTGCCCGAGTTCGAGACGAATGTCGAAGGCTTGAAGGCGGGAGATTCCAAGACGTTTTCGCTGACCTTCCCCGAGGACTATCAGGCAAAGGATCTGGCCGGTACGACGGTTCAGTTCGAGGTCAAGATCAAGTCGGTGGAGGCCCCGGTGCTGCCTGAGCTTTCCGCAGATTTCGCGAAGTCCCTCGGTGTTCCGTCCGGCGACGTCGAACAGCTCAAGGCGGACGTCAAGTCCAACTTGGAACGTGAGGTCAAGAAGCGTCTGCAGGCACGCGTCAAGAACGAGGTCATGAATCTGCTGCTCGAAACGCATGAGTTTGACGTGCCGAGCGCGCTGGTCGAGCAGGAGTCGCAGCGCATGGCGGAAGAAGCGCGTGCAAATCTTGCCTCACGCGGTATGAACGTGAAGGACATTCCGGTCGAGCCGGCATGGTTTGCCGACCAAGCTGTGCGCCGTGTCCGTCTCGGCCTCGTTGTTGCCGAAATCGTCAAGAAGAACGAGCTGTATGCGAAGCCGGAACAAATCCGCGCCGTGGTGGAAGAGCAGGCTCAAAGTTATGAAGATCCCGCCGATGTCGTTCGCTGGTACTACAGCGATACGCAACGTCTGGCACAAGTCGAAGCGCTCGTTGTCGAAGACAACGTGGTCGACTGGGTTCTCGGCGTTGCAAAGGTGTCGGATAAGGCTGTCGAGTTTGACGACCTGATGGCAACGAACTGATCGGTACGACGTGTCGGGTCCGATGCTTGCTTGTATGAATACGAGAGGCCGCACCGGCGGCCTCGTCCGGGAGAGTGTCGAATGATGTCGGAAACTGTCGGTCTGGGCATGGTGCCCATGGTCATCGAGCAAAGTGGTCGGGGCGAGCGCGCTTACGACATTTACTCGCGTCTGCTGCGTGAACGCGTGGTGTTTCTGGTCGGACCCGTGAATGACACGACCGCCAACCTGATCGTTGCGCAGTTGCTGTTCCTTGAATCCGAGAATCCGGACAAGGACATCTTCTTCTACATCAACTCGCCGGGCGGCTCGGTCACTGCGGGCTTGTCGATCTACGACACGATGCAGTTCATCAAGCCGGACGTGTCTACGCTGTGCATCGGTCAGGCCGCCAGCATGGGCGCCTTCCTGCTGTCGGCCGGTGCGAAGGGCAAGCGCTTCTGCCTGCCGAACTCGCGCGTGATGATTCATCAACCGATGGGCGGTTTTCAGGGGCAGGCGTCGGACATCGAAATCCACGCCCGGGAAATCCTGACGCTGCGCGCCAAGCTGAACAACATCATGGCGCACCACACAGGTCAGCCGATCGAAACAATCGAACGCGACACGGATCGCGACAATTTCCTTTCGGCGGAACAGGCGCGCGAGTACGGCATTATTGATAAGGTACTGACAACGCGCGCGGAGAGTGCGGCCTGAGTGCGGTCTCCGCATGCAACGCAGGTGTACCTGTCAAGTTTGGAGTTGAGTCATGACCGACAAGAAATCGGGTTCCGAAAAGCTGCTCTACTGCTCGTTCTGCGGGAAGAGTCAGCATGAAGTGAAGAAGCTCATCGCCGGGCCGTCGGTCTTCATCTGCGACGAATGCATCGATCTGTGCAACGACATCATTCGAGACGAGATCAGCAGCGAGCAGGCGGGCAAGAGTGCGCGCGGCGATCTGCCGTCGCCGAAGGAGATCTGCGAGATCCTTGATCAGTACGTAATCGGGCAATCGCCGGCCAAGCGCATTCTCGCGGTTGCCGTCTACAACCATTACAAGCGCCTGCGTCACATGTCGCGCAAGGACGAGGTCGAACTGTCGAAGAGCAACATCCTGCTCGTCGGTCCGACCGGGTCGGGCAAGACGCTGCTCGCGCAGACGCTTGCGCGCCTGCTCAATGTGCCCTTCGTGATGGCTGACGCCACGACGCTGACCGAAGCGGGTTACGTCGGCGAAGACGTCGAGAACATCATCCAGAAGTTGCTGCAGAAGTGCGACTACGAAGTCGAGCGTGCGCAGCAGGGCATCGTCTACATCGACGAAATCGACAAGATTTCGCGCAAATCCGACAACCCGTCGATCACTCGCGACGTATCGGGTGAGGGCGTGCAGCAGGCGCTGCTCAAGCTGATCGAGGGCACGGTCGCCAGCGTGCCGCCGCAAGGCGGCCGCAAGCACCCGAACCAGGACTTCGTTCAGGTCGATACGACCAACATCCTGTTCATCTGCGGCGGCGCGTTCGATGGTCTCGAGAAGGTCATTCGCAATCGCACCGAGCAGGTGGGCATCGGCTTCGGTGCCGAGGTGAAAAGTCGCGATAACCGCAGCACCGGCGAGGCGCTGCGCAATGTCGAGCCTGAGGATCTGATCAAGTTCGGCCTGATTCCCGAGTTCGTTGGCCGTCTGCCGGTCGTTGCGACGCTGCAGGAACTGGACGAGGAAGCGCTGATCCAGATCCTGATCGAGCCGAAGAACGCGTTGATCAAGCAGTACCAGAAGCTGTTCCAGATGGAAGGCGTCGAGCTCGAGGTGCGCCCGGGTGCGCTGCAGGCGATCGCCCGCAAGGCACTGAAGCGCAAGACCGGGGCACGTGGTCTGCGCAGCATCATCGAGTCGGCACTGCTGGACACGATGTACGAACTGCCGGGCATCGAGAATGTCGCAAAGGTGGTGATCGACGAGGGCGTGATCGACGGCGAGACCAAGCCGATCATGCTGTTCGCCGACCAACCCAAGGTGTCCGGTTCGAACTGATACCCGCGCGTCGGTTTGCGCGCTGCGCGGGTGCCGGAGCCGGGGCGGCTTGATTCGGGAAGTGCCGCCCCAATCTGTCTGACACTGTCGCGTTAAGGAATAGCAATGTCCAGCCTCCAAACCGTTCCCGAGCAACTCGAACTGCCGCTTCTGCCACTGCGGGACGTCGTCGTCTTCCCGCACATGGTGATCCCGCTGTTCGTCGGTCGCCCGAAATCCATCAAGGCGCTCGAGTCGGCCATGGAAGCCGGCAAGAGCATTCTGCTGGTGGCACAGAAGTCTGCCGCCAAGGATGAGCCGAATCCCGAAGACCTCTACCGTATTGGCTGTGTTGCCAACATCCTGCAGATGCTCAAGCTGCCGGACGGCACCGTGAAGGTGCTGGTCGAAGGCACGCAGCGCGCGACGGTCGAGGATATCGTCGATATCAAGACGCTGTTCATGGCCCAGGTCACCACGGTGCCCGCCGTCGAGCAGACCTCGCACGAAATCGAGGCGATGCGTCGTGCGCTGATCAGCCAGTTCGATCAGTACGTCAAGCTGAACAAGAAGATTCCGCCGGAAATCCTGACCTCGCTGTCCAGCATCGAGGAAGCGGGCCGTCTGGCGGATACGGTGGCGGCGCACCTGCCGCTCAAGCTCGAACAGAAGCAGGACATCCTCGAGCTGTTCGGTACGGCCGAGCGCATCGAGCGCCTGCTGTCGCAGCTGGAAACCGAACTCGACATCCTGCAGGTCGAGAAGCGCATCCGTGGCCGCGTGAAGCGGCAGATGGAGAAGAGCCAGCGCGAGTACTACCTGAACGAGCAGGTCAAGGCCATCCAGAAGGAACTGGGCGAGGGCGAGGACGGCGCCGATCTCGAGGAGATCGAGAAGAAGATCAAGGCCGCTGGCATGACCAAGGAGGCGATCGCCAAGGCGCAGTCCGAGCTGAAGAAGCTCAAGCTGATGTCGCCGATGTCGGCCGAGGCGACCGTTGTGCGCAATTTCATCGAGACGCTGGTCGGCCTGCCGTGGCGCAAGAAGTCGCGCATTTCGAAGGATCTGGCCGAAGCCGAGAAGATTCTCGACAAGGACCACTACGGTCTGGAGAAGGTGAAGGAACGCATCCTCGAGTACCTGGCGGTGCAGCAACGCGTCGACAAGCTGAAGGCGCCCATTCTGTGCCTGGTCGGCCCTCCGGGGGTCGGCAAGACCTCGCTCGGCCAGTCGATTGCCAAGGCGACCAACCGCAAGTTCGTGCGGATGGCGCTGGGCGGTGTGCGCGACGAAGCTGAAATCCGTGGCCACCGTCGCACCTACATCGGTTCGATGCCGGGGAAGATCCTGCAGAACATGACGAAGGTGGCGGTGAAGAATCCCCTCTTCCTGCTCGACGAGGTCGACAAGATGGGGCAGGACTTCCGCGGCGACCCGTCGTCGGCGCTGCTCGAAGTGCTCGATCCGGAGCAGAACTCGACTTTCGTCGACCACTACGTCGAGGTCGAGTACGACCTGTCGGACGTGATGTTCGTCGCGACTGCCAACTCGCTTAACATTCCGGCGCCGCTGCTCGACCGGATGGAAGTGATTCGGCTGTCCGGCTACACGGAAGAAGAGAAGGTCAACATCTGCCAGCGCTATCTCGTGCCGAAGCAGATGAAGAACAATGGCCTGAAGAAGGAAGAGCTGTCGGTTACCGAAGACGCGCTGCGCGATATCGTGCGCTACTACACCCGCGAAGCCGGTGTACGTGCGCTTGAACGCGAAGTGTCCAAGATCTGCCGCAAGGTGGTGAAGGGCCTCGTGATGCGCAAGCGTTCATCCAAGGTGATCGTCAACGCCAAGAACCTCGACAAGTTCCTCGGCGTGCGTCGCTACACCTTCGGCATTGCCGAGAAGGACAACCAGATCGGTCAGGTGACTGGTCTGGCCTGGACCGAAGTCGGCGGCGAGTTGCTGACGATCGAAGTCGCGACCATGCCGGGCAAGGGCGCGGTGCAGCGTACCGGCTCGCTCGGCGACGTGATGAAGGAATCGGTCGAGGCAGCGCGCTCCGTGGTGCGTTCGCGCGCACGTCGCCTGGGCATCAAGGACGAGGTGTTCGAGAAGTCCGATCTGCACGTGCACTTCCCGGAAGGCGCGACGCCCAAGGACGGTCCGTCGGCGGGCATCGCGATTACCACCGCTCTGGTGTCTGCGCTGACCGGCATCCCGGTCCGTGCGGACGTCGCGATGACTGGCGAGATCACGCTGCGTGGCGAGGTGCTGGGCATTGGTGGCTTGAAGGAGAAGCTGCTCGCGGCGGTACGCGGCGGCATCCATACGGCGCTGATTCCGCAGGAGAACGTGAAGGACCTCGCGGACATGCCTGACACGCTTAAGAACTCGATCGAGATCGTGGCGGTGAAGTGGATCGACGACGTGCTCGAGCGCGCGCTCGAGCGCAAGCCCGATCCATTGCCCGAGGCCGATTCGGCAACCGTGGTCGCCAAGGTCGAGGAACCCGCGGCCGCCGGCTCGGTCGTTACGCACTGATCGCTGCCTGACAACAGCCCGCGAACAGCCTCTTGTGAGGTATTATCGCGGGCTGTTTTTTGCAGCGACCTTCAGGCAGCGGGTGCTTAGCTCAGTTGGTAGAGCGTCGCCCTTACAAGGCGAATGTCGGCGGTTCGAGCCCGTCAGCACCCACCAGTCCCTGCCTCGTTGCCCCGCAAAACTGGAGTGGTAGTTCAGTTGGTTAGAATACCGGCCTGTCACGCCGGGGGTCGCGGGTTCGAGTCCCGTCCACTCCGCCAAAACTGACAGCGGGCGAACGGTTGTTCGCCTTTTTCATTTCCTGCGCCCGAAAAGCCCGGGCTCCGCGAAAGGTTCCTATGTTCGATGCAGTCCGCAACAACAAGCGCGTGGTCCAGGCCGTCCTGTTGCTGATGGTGTTGCCCTTCGCCTTCTTCGGCGTCGAGTCCTACATGAACAACGATGCGGTGCGCGAGGACGCGGCGGTCGTTGGCAAGCTGAAGATCGCTCCGGAAGAGTTCGAACAGGCGCTGCGTGATCAGACCGATCGCCTGCGCGACATGGCGGGCGAGCAGTTCGATCCGAAAATGATGGAGACGCCGCAGGCGCGTGCGCAGACCCTCGACGGGCTGGTGAGCCAGCGCATCCTGCTGCAGGAGGCGCAACGTCAGCACATGACGGTTTCCGATGCGCGCATGAGCCAGATCATCGCCGGCGTTCCCGGTTTCCAGATCGACGGCAAGTTTTCCGAAGCGCGCTTCGACCAGGTTGCCCAGACGCAGGGCTACAGCCGCGACGGCCTGCTGGCCCGCATCCGTCAGGATCTGGTGATCCGCCAGCTGTACACCGGTGTCGCCGGCAGTTCCTTCGTGCCGGCCTCGCTTGCCCGTCGCTGGGCACAGATGCAGCAGGAAGAGCGCGAGGTCAGCGAAGCCATCATCACCCCGTTCGAGTTCATCGAGCAGTTCAAGATCACGCCGGAGCAGGTGCGCAAGTACTACGACGACAATCAGAAGGAGTTCTCTGTCCCTGAGCAGGTCAAGGTCGAGTATCTCGTGCTCAGCGAAGCCGCGCTTGCGGCGGCACAGGAGGTCAGCGAGGAAGAGGTGCGCAAGACCTTTGAAGCCAACCAGTCACGCTACATGCAGGGCGAGGAACGCAAGGCGCGCCATATCCTGCTGAGCGTCGACGCGGGCGCCAGCGCCGAAGATCGCAAGGCTGTAAAGGCCAAGGCCGAGGCCCTGCAGAAGACGGTCAAGGCCGATCCGTCGAAATTCGCCGAACTGGCCAAGGCCAACTCCGATGATCCGGGCTCGAAGGACAATGGCGGCGATCTGGGCTTCTTCGGCCGCGGTACCATGGTGAAGCCGTTCGAGGAGGCCGCTTTTGCGTTGAAGAAGGGCGAAGTCAGCGGTGTCGTCGAGACCGATTTCGGTTACCACATCATCCAGGTCGAGGACGTCCGCGGCGGTCAGGGCAAAACGCTCGAGCAGGCACGCGCGGAGATTACCGACGATCTGAAGAAGCAGGCGGCCCGTCGGCGCTTTGCCGAACTGGCGGAAACCTTCAGCAATACCGTCTATGAGCAGGCCGACAGTCTTGCACCGGCTGCCGAAAAGCTTGGTCTGCAGGTGAAGACCAGCCCCCTGATTCCCAAGGGGCTGCTGATGCCGGCGCCGTTCGACAACGAGAAGCTGCGTGAGGCGATCTTTTCGGAAGATGCGGTCAAGAACCGTCGCAACACGCAGGCGATCGAGACTGCGTCGAACACTCTGGTGTCGGCGCGCGTGATCGAACAGCTGCCGCCGTCGATCAAACCCTTCGAAACAGTGCAGGCCGACATCGAGAAGAAGCTGGGCTTCGAAGCGGGCCGCAAGATGGCGCTGGAGCGGGGCGAAGCGTCGCTCGCCAAGCTGCGTGCCGGCGAGGAGGCGCCGCTGAACTGGTCGCCGCCGCAGGACATCTCGCGCGCCCAGGCGCAGGGCCCGGCCGCCACCATGGTGCGCGCCATCTTCAATGCCCCGGCCAACAAGCTGCCGGCCTATCTGGGCTTCCCGATGGATAATGGTGGCTTTGCGATCTTCCGCATCACCGCCGTCAAGCAGCCGAAGGAAGCGCTCGATCCCGCGCGCGTCGAAGCGATCAAGGCGCAACTCGAACAGACCGTGTCGCAGGACGATTTCGCCGCCTATCTTGCCTCGCTGCGCAAGGAGTATCCGGTGACCGTCAATCGCAAACTGATCGACAACGCCAAGCAGCCCTGAGCGCGGGTAGCTTGAACAAAAAGGCCACCTTTAAGGTGGCCTTTTTTTCGTCCCTGAAGTTCCAGCCTACGTTCAGGCGTAGGCGGCGGGGTCGGGCGCGTTGCGCAGACCGGTCAGGAAGGTGTCGACCAGCCAGGGCGCCCGGGCGCGCAGGTCGAAATCGCGGCGTTCTATCCAGCTGCGCATCAGCCCACCGATGAAGGCGTGCATGGCCTCGGCGGTCTCTTTCGGCGGCAGGTGCGCCGGCAACTGGCCCTGCCGCACCGCCGCCGCGAAGACCACCTCCAGCATGGACAGGCAGCGCGTGTGCGTTTCCAGCTCGCGCGAGCGCAGGCGATCGAAGTCGGGGCCGCCATCGAGCTTGCAGAACTTGATCTCGAACACCGACTGCACGCGCTCGCACTCGGCCAGCATGCGAAGCACGTGGATTGCGTCGTTGCGCAAATAGCCCAGCGGATCGTTGCCGGGGTCGGCCGCCAGATCGCTGAGCATGGCCTGCATCGGCGTGCTCACGCGTTCGCATACGGCTTCGAAAATGTCCGCCTTGTTCTCGAAGTGCCAATACACTGCGCCGCGCGTATGACCGGCGCTCTTGGCGATGTCGTCCAGCGTGGTGCTGGCGACCCCCTTTTCGCGGAAGCAGCGCTCCGCCGCGTCGAGCAACTGAATGCGCGTCGCTTCGGCTTCTTCCTTGGTGCGTCTGACCATATGAGCTGTAAGGGATTTATACAAACAGACGTGAATGTATATTTTCTTCGCGCCCGCGTCAAAGTGGTGCAACAAGCGGCGAGGCGCGCAGCGTAACAGCGGCCATCGCGGCGTGCATGGCAAAAAGCTTGAAACGACGCACTGTCGGCGATGCCTGGCGCCGGGACAAAAGAAAAGGGCTCAGACTGTGAGGTCTGAGCCCTGAATGTGGTGGGCAGTAGTGGGATCGAACCACTGACCCCCGCCGTGTGAAGGCGGTGCTCTACCGCTGAGCTAACTGCCCTGTATTCGTGACAGGGCGCGAATACTAGCCGGTGAACGCCGGCGCGTCAAATGCGCTGTTGCGACGCGCTACAATCGCGCGCTCGCTTTCACGTGTTTCCTCCCATGTCACAGGTCGTCCGTACCCGCTTCGCTCCCAGTCCCACCGGTTATCTGCACATCGGTGGCGCCCGCACCGCGCTGTTTTCCTGGGCCTATGCGCGCCGGCACGGCGGCCAGTTCATCCTGCGCATCGAAGATACCGACGTCGCCCGTTCGACGCCGGAAGCGGTGCAGGCGATTCTCGACGGCATGAAGTGGCTGGATCTGGGCCATGACGAGGGCCCGTTCTACCAGATGCAGCGCATGGATCGTTACAAGGCGGTGATCGCTCAGATGCTGGAGCAGGGCCACGCCTACCGCTGCTACACGACGCCCGAGGAACTCGATGCGCTGCGCGAACGCCAGCGCGCGAACAACGAGAAACCGCGTTACGACGGACGCTGGCGCCCGGCGCCCGGCAAGACGCTGCCGGCACCGCCGGCCGGCGTACAGCCGGTCATCCGCTTCTGCAATCCGCTGGACGGCGTCGTCGCCTGGGACGATCAGGTGAAAGGCCGCATCGCCATCGCTAACGAGGAGCTGGATGACCTCATCATCGCCCGCGCCGACGGTACGCCGACCTATAACTTCTGCGTCTGCGTCGACGACTGGGACATGGGCATCACCCACGTCATCCGCGGCGACGACCACGTTAACAACACGCCGCGCCAGATCAACATCCTGCGCGCACTCGGTGCCACGGTGCCGCAGTACGCGCATCTGTCGATGATCCTCGGCGATGACGGTCAGAAGCTGTCCAAGCGTCACGGCGCGGTCAGCGTGATGCAGTACGACGAAGACGGCTACCTGCCGGAGGCGGTGATCAACTATCTGGCGCGTCTTGGCTGGAGCCATGGCGACGACGAAATCTTCTCGCGCGAGCAGTTCGTGCAGTGGTTCGACCTCGACCACATCACGCCGTCGGCGGCGCAGTTCAACACCGAAAAGCTGCGCTGGCTCAACGCCCATTACATGAAGCAGGCGGACAACGCGTGGCTGGCTGCCGACGTCGCCAGCCGGCTGGCGCGTCGCGGTGTCGATCCGGAAGCCGGGCCGGCGCTGGAGCCGCTGATCGCGCTGTACAAGGATCGCGTGTCGACGCTGGTCGAACTGGCCGACGCGCTCGAAGCGTTCTACATCGACCTGCACGTGGCGCCCGAACTGCTTGCCCAGCATCTGACCGACCTGGCGCGCGAGGCGCTGCGCAAGCTGTCCGCCCGCCTCGAAGCGGCCACCTGGGACAAGGCTGCACTGTCCGCGGCGATCAAGGAAACCTGTACCGAGTGCGGCCTGAAGATGCCGCAGGTCGCGATTCCGCTGCGTGTGGCGTTGCTCGGCCAGCCGCAGACGCCGGCGATCGACGCGGTGCTCGAAGCCTTCGGCCGCGAGCGCGTGCTCGCCCGGGTAAGCCGCGTGCTCTGATCCGGTCACCGTGCGCGGATCATCCGCGCACGGGCTTCCCCGATGAGTGGCGCCGGCAGGTCATGAACGGCTCCGCGCATCGTCCATCCGTCGGGGTGGTTCTCGTCTTGCATCGGGCATAGACTGAAGACGGATCCGCCGCTTCGAGGCTGAAGGGCGGACAGTCTGATGTCACAGTCCGGTACGGGCCATGAACCGCATCTTCATCAGCTACCGCAGTGCAGATGGGGCCAAGGACGCCAGCCGGCTGGCCGACGATCTCGGCCGCGCTTTCGGCGCCGACCATGTGTTCCTCGACCGGCAGGATTTGCGCGGCGGCAGCAGCTGGCGGCAGGAGATCGAGCGTGCCATCGGCCACCGGCCCATCGTGCTGCTGCTGGTCACGCCCGGTTTCGCAGGCGCGCGTCACGCCGACGGGCGCCTGCGCATCGACGACGCCGATGACCCGGTGCGCATGGAAATCCAGTCGGCCATCGACGCCGGCGCAGTGCTGATGCCACTGCGCGTCGATGGCACGCCAATGCCGTCGGCCAGCAGCCTGCCCGAACCCCTGCGTCTCATCACCGAGCGCCACGCGCTGCCGCTGCGCACCGACGACTGGACCCGCCTCGATCTGCCGCGCATCGTCGCCGACATCGAGCGGCTGGGCGTGCCGCGCAGCGGCGTCACCGCGGCGGAGGGCGTGCGGCCGGTGCGCAGCAATGCACGTCGCTGGGCGCTTGCCGCCGCGGGCGTGCTGGCGATCACCGCACTCGTTCGCTTCGCCGTCGAGGACGACGCCGAACTGCCGCTGCCGCCCACCGCGGCCGGCGTCGATACCGCAACGCCGTCGTCACCGGCGGACGCCACACAGCCGGTAGCCGCACTCGCCGCCGATCGGCCTTCGCTCGAAGGCCGCTGGCTGCTCACCACGCAGAACGGCGAGCGCATTCCGCTGTACCTGCGCCAGCGGGACGACCGGCTGTCGCTGCGTTCCGAGCCGGTGCGCGTCGACAACGATCCGGCCTGGCGCGACTACATCGCGTCGCTTGCCGCGATGGAGGGACCGCCGCTCACCCATATCGTATTTAGCGCCGAGGGCGCCGTATTCGGCGACCTCGCCGATCTTGCCGTGCGCGTCGTCAGCGCCGACGGCAGTTTTCTTGTCGACAGCGGCAATCTCACGCTGCGCATCGGCCCGGAGCGCCGTGTGCTGGCCGGCAAGGTCGAACTGAACAGTGGCGAACAGAATACGGTCGTGCTGTCACGCCGACCCTGAACGGAGGAGACGGAACATGAGTGCAGCCCGATACCGCATACGCGGCACCGTCAGCGACGCGGCCACGCCGGACGCCGGCGCCGGTGTCGCGGTGCTGCACGGCCGCCGGCTGATCCCCGGCCGCGCGCGCGACGGTGTGACCGGCGAACTGGAGGTGGCTGCCGACGAGGTCGTGCGCATCGAACTCGACAACGGCTTCGTGCTGTGGAGCCGCACCGACGACCTGGTGCGCGAGCACGGCCGTCGTTCGGTGTCGCGTGATGGCGACAGCGCCTGGGAATTCGACGCGCTCGACACCGCCGCAGCGGCGCCGACCTCGCGCGGTCTGCTCGGGCTGGGCATTCGTGTGCTCGACTTCTTCGGCATCGATCTGAAGAAGAAGTCGGCCGCCGCGCTCGGCAAGTGGTTCGAGGAGAAGCGGCTCGGTCGCGCGCCCGGCCTCCACCACTGTGCGCTCGACGCTTTCGCGTTGACGCCGCTGGCCGCGCGCTCGGCCATCGCCGTCGACGCCGGACCGCTGCTG
Source organism: Methyloversatilis sp. S146-33 (assembly GCF_059552495.1). The sequence goes on along the minus strand of NZ_JCANOT010000019.1, from coordinate 115,194 downwards.
GTTTTCCTGCATGGCACCGGTTCGAGCTGCGAAGGCAGCTTCGGCGGACTGTGGGATGCCGCCAATCGTGAGGGCGCTGCGCTGCGCCGCCGGCTCGGTGCGCGCTACGGCGAGCGCGTGTTCGCGCTCGAACACCGCTCGCTGACCGAGAGCCCGATCAGCAATGCGCTGGCGCTGGCCAAGCGCCTGCCAAAGGGGGCCGAGCTGCATCTGGTCAGTCATTCGCGCGGCGGCATGGTCGGTGAGCTGATGTGCCTGGGCGAATGTCGCGGGCTGGACGCGGTCGTCGGCCGGCTCGATGAACTGTTCGCCGCCGACCGCACGCTGGCCGAGCAGATCGGCCTCGGCGCGCTCGACGATGCCGCCGAGGCGGCGCGCCACGCCGCCTATCAGGCCGATCGTGCGGATCTGGCGGCGCTGCTGGCCGAGCTGAAAGCCAAGCAGTTCCGCGTCAGCCGCTTCGTCCGCGTCGCCTGCCCGGCGCGCGGTACCACGCTGGCGTCGGGCCGCCTCGACCGCTGGCTGTCGGTGCTCGACTTCGTGTCCGGCAAGGCGCTGTTCGGCGACGCCGTCGACTTCCTTCTCGCCGTGGTGAAGGAACGCACGGATCCGCGCACGCTGCCCGGTGCCGAGGCGATGATGCCCGGCTCGGCGCTGACCCGGCTGCTCAATCACGCAGAACTTGAGACCGCCGCCGACCTCACGGTGATCGCCGGCGACGTCGAGGGCGAATCGCTGTGGCAGAAGATCAAGCTGCTTGCCACTGACTGGTTCTACGGGGCCGACCACGATCTGGTGGTGAATACCGGATCAATGAGCGGCGGGCTGCGCCGTCCGGCGAGCGGCGCACGCTTCGGTCGCGACGCGGGCGCTCAGGTCAATCATTTCCGCTACTTCGTCAACGAGAAGAGCGTGCGCTGGCTGGCCGCCGGCCTGCTGCGCGTCGAGGGTGACGATGCCGGTTTCCAGCCGATCGCCGAGGCGCCGCACGATCCGCCGCGCTGGCGCAGCGCGCTGGCGCGCAGCCAGAGTGCCGCCGAACCGCGGCCGCTGGCGGTGGTGTTGCCGGGCACCATGGGCAGCGAACTGAGCGTCGACGGCGAGCGCGTCTGGCTGGACTATCTCGCGCTGTTCAAGGGCGGACTCAAGCGCCTGCACATGGCGGCGGCGCAGGTCGAGCCGGGCGGGCTGGTCGATCAGTTCTACGGGCCGCTGCTCGAATTCCTTGCGCGCAGTCACCGCGTCGAATTCTTCGCCTACGACTGGCGCCAGTCGGTGCGCGCTGCCGCAGCGCGGCTGGCCGAGCGGCTGGAGGCGGTGGTCGCGCGCGCTGAAGCCGAGCAGCAACCGGTGCACATCGTCGCCCACTCGATGGGCGGGCTGGTGGTGCGTGCGCTGATGAGCGACGGCGGTCGCGGTGCTGCCGTGTGGGCGCGCATCACCCGGCTGCCGGGCAGCCGATTCCTGATGCTCGGTACGCCGAACGCAGGCTCGCACGAGGCCGTGCGCTGGCTCACCGGTCACAATCCGACGCAGGCGCGTCTTGCGCTGCTCGACTTCACGCAGAGCACCACCGACATCATCGACCTGGTGCGCACCTACCCAGGCCTGCTCGAACTGCTGCCCTTTGCCGACAGCGATCCGGACTTCGCCGACGTGGCGCGCTGGGAGGCGCTGCGCAAGCAGCTCGGCGCGCGCTGGAAGCCGGCTGACGCGAAAACACTGAAGTCCGCGCGCGACACTTGGACGCAGCTGAAGTCGATCGCGGTCGATACGCGCGTTGTCCGCTACGTGGCCGGTTGCCAGCCGGCCACCGTCATCGACTACCGCGTCGACGATGTCGATGACCCCTGGCCGCTTGGCCGCAAGCGCATCGACTTCGTTGCGACCGCGCGTGGCGATGGCACGGTGAGCTGGGCCTCCGGCGCGCTGCCCGGCGTGCCGACGTGGTACGCCGAAGACACCGCGCACGACTTCCTGTGCGCGCAGACGCGCGCCTTCGACGGCTACCTCGACATCCTGACCACCGGCGGCACGACCCGGCTGCCGTCGGCGCCGCCAGCCGGCGCGCGCGCGGGCGGCACCGGCGAGGAGCTGTTCGTGCTGAAGCCGCTGCCGCCGGCCGACGGCATTCCGCAGGCGGCCGACATTGCCAGCTTCGGCTTCGGCGGCGGGACGCCGCCGCGTCGGGTCGAGCGCAGCACGCGCACGCCGATCACCGTGCGCGTACGCCACTGTGAACTGAGCTATGCGCGCCACCCGGTCATGGTCGGTCACTACGCCGGCGATACCATCGTCAGCGCCGAGGCGAGCATGGACCGGCGCATGCACGGTGCGCTGTCGCGCAGCCTGCAACTGGGGCGCTATCCGGGTGCGGCAGGCACTCACGGCATCTTCATTCCGCGCGAAATGCACCAGCACCCGCAGGGCGCCATCGTGGTCGGTCTGGGCGAGGTGGGCGAACTGAGCCCCGGTCTGCTGCAGGACGGTGTGCGCCGCGCGTTGCTCGACCTCGCGCTGCAGGTGATCGAGTGGCCGGACGACCGTTTCGGCCCGGCCGACGCGACGCGCACCATCTGCGTGTCCACGCTGCTGGTCGGCACCGGCGCCGGCGGCATGCGCACGCGCGATTCGGTCGAGTCCATCCTGCGCGGCACCGGCGACGCCCAGCGCGCGTTGCGCGAGGGTGCGCTCGCCGGTCGCGTCGTCATCGGCGAGGTCGAATTCATCGAGCTGTACGAGGACATCGCCATCCAGGCCGCCGGCGCATTGCGCGAGGTGGTCGATGGTCCGCTGGCCGGCGACTTCGTATGGCCGGAACAGGTGCTCGGCCAGGGGCACGGTGGGCGTCGTCGCGTCTGCTTCGACGAGGACGCGAGCTGGTGGCACCGGCTGGAAATCACCCACGACGCGCGTCGCGACGAACTGCGCTTCATTGCGCTGACCGACCGCGCACGTGCCGAAATCAGCCTGGTCGGCGGCCAGCTGCAGCAGGTCGATGCCTTCGTCAGCCAGGCCTGCCGCTCCTGCGCTGCCGATGCCGACACGTCGCGCACGCTATTCGAAATGTTGCTGCCGCACCGGATGAAGCAGTTGGCGCCGGAGCGGCGCAGCGTGGTGCTGCTGGTCGACGAGGTGTCCGGCCGCTTCCCGTGGGAACTGCTGGAGGACCGCTGGCAGGCCGGTCAGCGTCCGCCGGCCGTGGCCTCCGGCATGCTGCGCCAGCTGCGTACGTCGCAGTATCGCGAGCGACCGCTGGGTGCGACACGCGCCAGCGCACTGGTGATCGGCGATCCGGCGCCGCTGGGCCGCGGGTTTTCCGCACTGCCGGATGCCGCCGCTGAGGCACGTGCGGTGGCCGGCGTGCTGTCGTCCGGCGGTTGCGCGGTGACCGAGCTGATCCACGCCGAAGGCCGCGCCATCATGGCGGCGCTGCATCAGGACGCATGGCGCATCCTGCATCTGGCCGGCCACGGCGTTCACGAGTACTTGGTGCCGACCACCACGCCGGCGGACGGCGGCAGCGGCACGCGCAAGGTGTCCGGCATGGTGATCGGCGACGGCTGGTTCCTGACGCCCGGCGACGTCGAGCAGATGCGCTATGTGCCGGAGCTGGTGTTCATCAACTGCTGCCATCTCGGCAACACCGGCGGCGATGATGCCGCCGGCTCACCCGACCTCAATCGGCTGGCCGCGAACCTGGCGACGCAGTTCATCCGCATGGGCGTGCGCGCCGTTGTCGCCGCAGGCTGGGCGGTCGATGACGCCGCCGCACGCTGTTTCGCCGAAACCCTGTACGGCAGCCTGCTTGATGGCCGCGGCTTCGGCGACGCGGTGCGCATCGCGCGCGAGGCGACCTGGACCCGTCACCCGAAGGTGAATACCTGGGGCGCCTACCAGTGCTACGGCGACCCCGATTACCGCCTCGACCCGACCGGCCCGGCGCGCCGCGACAGCGCGCCGCCACCCTTCACCACGCCGTCCGAACTGGTGGTGCAGATCGACAACCGCAGCAGCGCGCTGATGAGCGGCGGTACCGCCGCGAACGGTGGCGACGCCGATCCGTCGGCCTGGCTCGACAGCTACACCGCGCGCGTGCCCGCCGCTGCCCGTGCCGCCTGGCTTGCGCGAGCTGACGTCGCCGCGGCGATCGGTCTCTGTTTCGGCGAGGCGGGCCAATACGCGCTGGCGGCGCAGTGGCTTGACCGCGCGCGCGAGGCCGACGACGGTGATTGCCCGCTGCGCGTGCTCGAACAGTCGGCCAATTTCAGGGTTCGGGCGGCCGACGACGAGTGGGCGCTGATGCGCGAGAAGCGCGGCGACGTAACCGACCTGGTTGCTGGCATCCGGCGCGCCATCGCCGACCTCGAACTGCTGACGCCGTCGGCCAAGCGTTGCGCGCTGCTCGGCAGTGCGCACAAGCGGCTGGCCTGGATGCTGGACGGCGACGCGCGGCTGGCGGCGCTGGCCGACATGGCGAAGCACTACGGGCGGGCGTTCGAGCTGGCCGCGCGCAACGAGGGGCAGACCGTGGACAGCTATGCCTTCGTCAATCTGTGGACGGCGCGACTGCTGCATGCGCGGTTGAGCGGTGCGGTACTGCCGGCGGATGACGCGCGCACCGTCCGCGACGGATGCGAGCGCGTGCAGCGGGATGCCGCCGCCCACCCGCATCCGGACTTCTGGAGCACGGCCGTGGTCGGCGATTGCGAACTGTTGTGCGCCTTGCTCGACGGGCGACTGGCTGCCGCCGAACAGGCGAGCATCGTCGGCGCCTATCGCGCCGCCTTCGCCCGCGGCGGCAGCGCACGAGAACGCGCGTCGGTGCTCGATCAGGTCGATTTCCTGATCGATCTGGGCGTGCTGCGCAGCGGCCTGAAAAAGGTGCGTGAGGCGCTCGGCGCCTGACCGGGACTCAAGGAGGACACATGGCCAGCGGACTGAAGTACGCGGACGACTACCTGATCGGCGGCCCGGCGCGCGCCCGCGTCACGCCCAACTTCCAGTTGTCGGAATACGCGCGCACCGACGGCAGGGTGCGCGTGCATCGCGAGCTGCTGGCGGCCGTGCAGCGGGTACGCGACGAGCTCGGGGCCAGCGTCAGCATTGCCGGCGTTGCGCCGCGCGGTGGTCTGGGCGCCGGGATCGAAGGGCGTTTCGTCTGGCTGAAGGCGGCCGACGCGGTGGCGCTGGCCGACGCCGCCCGCCGTGTCGTGCGCGACGGCTGGCTGGCGCGGGTCGAGCCACGCGGCGAGCAGGTCTATGTCGAGATGCACGACCCGTCGAAGCTGCCGGCGCTGGCCGCCGAGCGTGCGCTGGATCTGGCCATCGCGGTCACCGCGGCGTTCGAAACCAGTGGCGATCCCTATCTGCAGGTGACCGGCAATTTCGACGGCGCCGGCCTGTCTTTCGGGCCGCTGCAGGTCAATCTGGGCACCGGCACGCTGCAGGAACTGTTTCGTCGTTTCGCCGCGCGCGACGAGGCCACGCTGCGCGCCTGTTTCGGCGCGCTGTGGGACGAGTGGCAGCGCATGCTGCGTCTGCCGTCGCGCGCGGCGCAGGTGCGCTGGGCCGACGCGCTGAGCCGCGGTCCGCGCAAGGCCGCGTTCGATCCGGCGTGGACGCAGGCGCTGCAGGCGGTCGGACGGCAACCGGTGTTCCGCGCCGAATGGCTGCGCTACGCTTACGATACCTACGGTCGCAAGCTGGTCGTCGCGCTGGCCTGGCTGAAGGGCGTGCGGCCGATACCGATACGCAACTTCCGCTGCCTCGCCGCGCTGTACGACCTGTGCGTGCAGCAGGGCAGCCTTGACAAGGCGCACGCCGCCATCCGCCGGCGCATCGAGCGGGAGAACCCGCAGGACGAGTTCGCGCTGACCCGGATCGCGGTCGAGGAGCGCGGCCGGACCGCCAATGCGCAGTGGCGCGCCGACTGCATCAGCCGCCGGTTGTGCATTCTCGAGCGCGAGCCGGTCAGGGTGATCGAATCCGGCCAGAGCGCACAGCGCGACAATCCGCAGCTCCATCTGCTGCGCAACGCGCCGGTGCACCAGATGGAGCGCTGGCTCGCCTGAGCTGCGGCCGGCACACCGGCTGTAACGGATTTATCGCAGACGGCGCGCAGGCGTCGCTTAAACTCGGGCGCTTCCGACATCCTTTCAGGTTTCCGTCATGTCCCTGCAGCCCGTCATCCTGTGCGGCGGTTCCGGCACCCGCCTGTGGCCCCTTTCGCGCGAACGCTATCCGAAACAGCTGCTACCGCTCGATGGTGACAACACGCTGCTGCAGGACACTGCGCTGCGCGCTGGCGCACCCGGCATCGAACTGGCGCCGCCGCTGGTCGTCTGCAACGAGGAATACCGCTTCCTGACGGCCGAACAGCTGCGTCAGATCGGCGTGCATCCGGCCGCGCTGCTGCTCGAACCGGTCGGCCGCAATACCGCGCCGGCGCTGGCACTTGCCGCGCTGGCCGCAGCCGGCCCCGACACCGTGCTGCTGGTGATGCCGTCCGACCACGTGATCCGCGACACCGCTGCATTCCGCGATGCGGTGGCCATCGGCGCGGCGCAGGCGGAGCAGGGCGCGGTGGTCACCTTCGGCATCACGCCGGACCGCCCGGAGACGGGCTATGGCTACATCAAGGTCGGTGCCGCCCTGGCCGGCAGCCCGGCGCGCACGCTGGACCGCTTCGTCGAGAAGCCGGACGCGCCGACCGCGCAGTCCTACCTGGAAAGCGGCAACTATCTGTGGAACGCCGGCATCTTCATGATGAAGGCCAGCGTGGCGCTCGATCTGCTGAAGCGTTTCCGCCCGGACATCGAGGCGGCCAGCCGCGCCGCCTACGAGGGCGGCGCCGCCGATCGCGACTTCTACCGTGTCGACAAGGCCGCCTTCGCCGCCTGCCCGTCCGATTCGATCGACTACGCCATCATGGAACCGCTGGCCGCCGGCGAACCGCGCGTGGCGCCGGCGGTGGTGGTGCCGCTGGATGCCGGCTGGTCCGACGTCGGTGCGTGGGATGCGCTGTGGCAGGTGGCGGACAAGGACGCCGATGGCAATGTGGCGCGCGGCGACGTGCTGCTGCAGGACACCTCGGACAGTCTGGTGTTCGCCGAAACCCGCATGGTGAGCTGCCTCGGCCTGAAGGACGTGGTCGTGGTCGAAACCAGCGACGCCGTCATGGTGGCGGCCAAGGACCGCACGCAGGACGTCAAGCGCATCGTGACCGAGCTGAAGGCGCGCAAGCGCCCTGAGGCGGAAAACCACCGCAAGGTGTATCGCCCGTGGGGCTATTACGATTCGATCGACGCCGGCCCGCGCTTTCAGGTCAAGCGCATCGTCGTCAATCCGGGCGCTTCGCTGTCGCTGCAGATGCACCACCACCGCGCCGAGCACTGGATCGTCGTGAGCGGTACCGCGCGCGTGACCTGCGGCGACAACGTGCTGCTGCTGTCGGAAAACCAGTCCACCTACATTCCGCTGGGCACCACGCACCGGCTGGAGAACCCGGGCAAGCTGCCGCTGGAAATGATCGAGGTGCAGTCGGGCAGTTATCTGGGCGAGGACGACATCGTCCGCTTCGAGGACACCTACGGCCGCAAGTGAGGGCGCCGGCCCGCGTGAGCGGGCCGTGCCGCCGGATCAGACGACGAAGGTTTCCAGGCGCTGCCGCATCGACTGCGACAGCGCGTTCATTGCGTCGGCCGCGTGGCTGACCTGACGCACCGCCGCGCTGTTGTGTTCGCTCATGCCGGCGATGCGCTCGACCTGCTGCGCGATGCTTTCGCTGGCGCTGGTCTGTTCGCGCAGCGCGCGTGAAATTTCGTCGGTGGCACCGACCGCGTTGCGCGACTCGCTCTTGATGTCGTCCATCGCCTGCGCCGCCTGCTGCGTCGAACTGCCGATGTGATCGAACTGCGACACCAGTTCCTGCATGCTGGTACGGGTCTGATCGGTCACCGACTGCACGTTGCCGACCACGCTGTCGATCTGTTTGGTCGCTTCGGTCGTGCGCTCGGCCAGTTTGCGCACCTCGTCGGCCACCACCGCGAAACCGCGGCCCTGTTCGCCGGCGCGTGCGGCCTCGATCGCGGCGTTGAGCGCCAGCAGATTGGTCTGGTCGGCGATGCCCTTGATGGTGCTGGCAATCTCGCCGATCTGTTCCACCTGCCGGCTCAGTTCTTCCATGCCGCTGGCGGCCGCCTGTACGTCGACCGCTGCGTCGCGCATCGACGATGCTGTGGTCTCGATCACGTTGCCGCCGAAGTCGGCGCGTTCGAGCGAACTGCGCGATACGTCGCGCGCGTGACCGGCACTTTCGCTGACGTGGGCCACGCTGACGGCGAGCTGTTCGGCTGCCGCCGCCATGTTCGAGGTCGAATCGTTCTGCTGCGCCACGGCGCCGGCCAGCGTGTCGACCGAACCGTGCAGCGAAGAGGAGTGGCTGGCGACCTGCTGCGCGTTGTCGCGCATCGATCTCAGTGTCGATTGCAACTCCGAGAACAGCGCGTTGATCGATGCGCCGGCGGCCGACAGTTCGTCGCCGCGGCTGTCTGGGGCACGCACCGTCAGGTCCATCCGTGCCCGTGCCTGCCCCAGCGCACCCTGCAGCGACGAAAGACTGGTGGTCAGTCGGCGCAGCGTCAGCACGATGCCGGCGATCAGCAGTAGCGACAGCACGGCGATGGCGACGCTGAGCGTGATCAGGCCGGTGCGGTAGAGCGCGCTGGTGCGGGCGCGCGTGTCGTCGCCCAGCGCCTTCACGTCCTGCTCGATCTGCCGGGTCAGCGCTGTCATCGCTTCGGTCGCGCTGCGGTCTATGCCCTTCACGGCGCGATCCACCTTCTTGCCCGACTCGGGGTCGGCCGCGTCGAAGTTCTTCAAGGCCGCGACGTAGCGCTCGTGCATCGCCGCGTGCGCGGCGGCGAGGGCCTTCACTTCGGCGACGCGCGGTGATCCTTCCGCCTGCAGGCGGCCGGCGATGTCGCCGAGACGCGAAGCTACGTCCTGCGCATGCTTTTCGAAGCTCTTGCTGTAGCGTTGGAACTGCTCGACGTCATTGCCGCGGATCAGGATGTTCTTCCATTCCTGCACCTGGGTCTTGAAATCGATGCTGGCGTTCTGCACGTCGAGGCCGATGGCGACGGTGCGTTGCAGACGCGCCAGATCGTCGCTGACGCCGCGGTCGAGGCGGTAGAGCTGGAGCAGGCCGAAGCCGCCGGCGGCTAGCAGTCCGGCGAGGGCGACGAAGCCGAGGGCCAGCAGGCGGCCGCGCAGTGTTTTCAGTCCGTTCATGTCGGGCACTCCAGAGGCAAGTGCCTGAATATCGGAAAAAAACGTGAATTCTTTACGGTTCGATACCGCAGCCGAGGCGAGACCTACTTGCGCTTGATCAGGCCGGCGACGCCGGCGGCTATCAGCAGGGCCGGCCACCAGGTGCCGAACAGTTCGGCCAGCTCGCGCAGCGAAAAAAGATTGAGGTTGGAAGCCAGCAGCAGTGCGCCGATGACGATGAGGCCGATCGATCCGATCATTGAGTTTCCTTGTTTTCCGGGGCGGTCCACACCGCGATGGTATTCCGTCCCGCTGCCTTTGCCGCATACATCGCCTGATCGGCACGGGCGACCAGCGTGTCGAAGTCGTCGCCGTGGTCCGGGCACATCACGACGCCCAGGCTGGCGGATATCTGCGCCTGCCCCTGTTCGAGCGAGAACGGTTCGCCGAGACGCAGCCGTATTTTATCCGCCACCGCGCATGCGGCCTCGATCGAGCCGGTTTCCGGCAGCAGGGCGACGAACTCGTCGCCGCCATGGCGCGCCAGCGTATCGGCTGCGCGCAGGCAGGCGAGCATGCGGCGGCTCGCTTCGATCAGCACCTCGTCGCCGGCGTGATGCCCCATCCGGTCGTTCACCTCCTTGAAGTGGTCGAGGTCTATGAACAGCAGGCAGAAACGCCGCCGGTAACGCTTTGCGGACGCCAGCGTCCGGTTCAGCCGCTCGACCAGCAGCGAGCGGTTGGGCAGGCCGGTCAGGCCGTCGTGCGTCGCCAGCCAGGCGATCCTCGCCTCGTCGGCCTTGCGTTCGCTGATGTCGGCCATGACGATGATGGCGCCGGTGACCCGGCCGGCGCTGTCGGTGCGTGGCACGCCGGAAGCGAGCACGGCGACTTCGCCGCGGTCGCGGCTCTGCAGCGTCAGTTCCATGCGCACGGTGTCGCCACCGAGCAGTGCGTCCGCCATCGATTGCAGCGCGTGCCGGTTGCCGTCGAAGGCGAGTTCGTCGAGCGAGCGGCCGCTGACGTCGCGCGCGTCGAGGTTGAGCATGCGGTGCAGGCCGGGGTTGGCGTATTCGATGTGGCCGTGCGCGTCGAGCGCAAGGATGCTCTCGCCGGACAGGTTGACCAGGGTCGAGTAGAGCGCCTCGCTGCGCGCCAGCGAGGCGCCCAGTTCGGCCAGCCGCGCGGCGCGGCGGCGGGCCAGCCCGAGGCTCGCGGTCAGCGCCACCACCAGCACACCGAACAGGACGACCAGCGCCAGTTCGGTGTGCCAGCGGTCGATGTCGTCCGCCGCCTCCTTGCGTTGCTCGAACACCAGCAGCCAGCGCCGGCCGTCGATGTCGCGCGTGATCGAATGAGTGGGCGCGTCGAAGCGCACCGGGTCGGCGCCATGGCTGTCGAACAGCAGCGCCTCGGGTGCCGCCGTGTCGCCGTCGTAGATGCGCAGGCGCAGCGACGGCTGCATTCCACCGAGCGTGCCGGCCATCAGGTCGAGCATGCGGAAGGGGCTGAATACCCAGCCGCTGAGCGCGGCCGCGCGTTCCGCCGCGGTGCCGGTCGGCATGCCGCGGCGGTAGGCCGGCAGATAGAGCAGCACGCCGGTCTGGATGTCGCGATCGGCCTCCTGGATCAATCTCACCTTTCCGGTCAGTGCGGCTTCGCCGGTCACCCGGGCCCGCTGCATCGCCTCGCGACGCACCGGCTCGGACAGCATGTCGAAGGCGAAGGCGCGTTGATTGCGCCAGTCCTGTGGTTCGAGATAGACGATGCTGCTGTACTCGGGGCGCTCCCCTGGCGGATGGATCCGGTATTCACCGCCATCGCGCGCGCGCATCGATGCGATGTGGCTGTCCAGGTCCGCCGCCCTCACATGGGCTGAGAAGCCGACGCCCTGAATGCCGGGAAAATCCTCCTGCAGCGACAGCGCGCCGACATAGATCCTCCAGTCTTCCAGCGTGACGTCGTCCGACGCATCGAACAGCGCGCGTGCGCCGCGCAGCACCTGACGGTAGGCGCGCATCCGTTGTTCCACCTGCTGCGTGATGTCGCGCGCCTCGAAGGCAAGACGTTCGTCGACGCGCTCGCGGTGCCGGCGATCCATCTCGTTCCACACCAGATAGACCGCCAGCGTCGCGCCGAGCGTGGCGAGCAGCACGGGCAGGCCGATCTGCCAGACAGAACGGTCCGTTGAAGCTCGCGTGTCGGGCGCTGCGCTCATGTCGGCTATTGAACCTGCATTTTCTGGGCATGTCACCAAACTCGGGGCGGCCGCGTTGCGCCGCAGTGAGCTTTCTGGTGCGTCAAGGACTTATCGACAGCCGGCGGCCGGTCTTGACCCCTCCGGGCCGCTGCACGCAGGTGCCCCGGCTTATACTTGCGCCCTTTCCCTGTCGGTGCAGTTGCAGAAAATGGCCCAATACGTGATGTCCATGCTCCGCGTGAGCAAGGTGGTTCCCCCGAAGCGCACGATCATCAAGGACATATCGCTGTCCTTCTTCCCCGGCGCCAAGATCGGCCTGCTCGGCCTGAACGGCTCGGGCAAGTCTACGGTGCTGCGCATCATGGCCAATGCCGACCGCGAATACGACGGCGAAGTGCAGCACCAGCCGGGCGTGCGCATCGGCTATCTGCCGCAGGAACCGGAACTCGATCCGGACAAGACGGTGAAGGAAGAGGTCGAATCCGGCCTCGGCGAAATCGTCGAAGCGCGGCAGAAGCTGGAGCAGATCTACGCTGCCTACGCCGAGCCGGACGCCGATTTCGACAAACTGGCGGAAGAGCAGGCGAAGTACGAGGCGGTGCTGGCGGCGGCCGGTTCCGACGTCGAGACGCAGATGGAAATCGCCGCCGACGCGCTGCGCCTGCCGCCCTGGGATGCGAAGATCGGCCCGCTGTCTGGCGGCGAGAAGCGTCGCGTGGCGCTGTGCAAGCTGCTGCTGTCCAAACCGGACATGCTGCTGCTGGACGAACCGACCAACCATCTGGACGCCGAATCGGTGGACTGGCTGGAGCAGTTCCTGGTGCGTTTCCCGGGCACCGTGGTGGCGGTGACCCACGACCGCTACTTCCTCGACAACGCCGCCGAGTGGATACTCGAACTGGACCGCGGCCACGGCATTCCGTGGAAGGGCAATTACTCCAGCTGGCTGGACCAGAAGGGTGAGCGGCTGCGTCAGGAAGAGTCGCAGGAATCGGCGCGGCAGAAGGCGCTGGCGACCGAACTCGAGTGGGTGCGCGGTAACCCGAAGGCACGTCAGGCCAAGAGCAAGGCGCGCCTGGCCCGCTACGAGGAAATGAGCAGCGTTGAATACCAGAAGCGCAACGAAACGCACGAAATCTTCATCCCGCCGGGCGAGCGCCTGGGCGACAAGGTGATCGAATTCCACAACGTTTCGAAGGGCTTCGGCGACCGCCTGCTGATCGACAATCTGAGCTTCAGCATTCCGCCGGGTGCCATCGTCGGTGTGATCGGCCCGAACGGCGCCGGCAAGTCGACGCTGTTCCGGATGATCCAGGGCAAGGACACGCCGGATTCGGGCGAAATCGTGGTCGGCCCGACGGTCAAGATCGCCGCCGTCGACCAGACCCGCGACGGGCTGGATGGCACGAAGACCGTGTTCGAGGCGGTGTCCGACGGCGCCGACATCCTGACCGTCGGCCGTTTCGAAATGCCCAGCCGCGCCTATATCGGCCGCTTCAACTTCAAGGGCGGCGACCAGCAGAAGATCGTCGGCAACCTTTCGGGCGGCGAACGCGGCCGGCTGCACCTGGCGAAGACGCTGATTTCCGGCGGCAACGTGCTGCTGCTCGACGAACCGTCGAACGACCTCGACGTGGAAACGCTGCGTGCGCTGGAAGACGCGCTGCTAGAGTTCTCCGGCTGCGTACTGGTCACCTCGCACGACCGCTGGTTCCTCGACCGCATCGCCACCCACATCCTGGCGGCGGAGGGGGATTCGCAATGGACCTTCTTCAACGGCAACTACCAGGAATACGAAGCCGACAAGAAGAAGCGTCTCGGGGAAGAGGGCGCCAAACCGAAGCGCATCCGCTACAAGCCGATCAGTCGCTGATCACGCAGCGGTTGCGCCCTTCGGACTTCGCGCGATAGAGCGCGAAGTCCGCCCGTTCCACCGCGTGTTCAATCGATTCCCCGGGGCGGAACTGGGCCAGTCCTGCCGAGAACGTGACCGCGGCCGCGTCGGTGGCGGTGACCAGCCGGGTCTGCGCCAGCGCCGCGCGCACGCGCGCCATCGATTGATCGGCCTTCTTTACCGGCGTGTCAGGTAGCAGCACGAGGAACTCCTCGCCGCCCCAGCGTGCCAGCACATCGGACTCGCGCAGCGCACCGGTCGCGGTGGCGGCGAAGCGCTGCAGCACGATGTCACCCGCCTTGTGTCCGTAGGTGTCGTTGACGCGCTTGAAGTGGTCGAGATCGATCAGGCAGACGGAGAGCGGTGAGCCGTTCCGCTCTGCGCCCCGGGCCAGTTGCGCGAACAGGTCGGTGGCGTAGCGGCGGTTGGGCAGTCCGGTCAGCACGTCGCGCGTGGCCAGTTCCTGGATGCGGCTCAGCGCCGCCTCCAGTTCGTTGCGCTGGGTGCGCAGGCGGGCCCGGATGGCCAGCAACTGTTCGCTCAGCCGGCCCATGACTGCGAGGACGACGGCCGTCAGTACGAAGTGCACCCACTCCACCTGGAACGGGTAGTCATCCGGGCGCAGCGTGGACAGCGTGAACATCGTCAGTCCGGTGCCGACGACGACGCATCCGTTGTAGATGCGGCGTCCCCTGCGGTCGAGATTGAAGATGCTGAACACGAGGGTGAGCGCGAGCAGCATCAGCAGCGCACCGCGGACCGGCGTGAACACGATGTAGGCGGCGGTGATCCAGGCGCCCGCCGCCATGACCTGCAGGAAGGTGAGCGAAGGATCGCGAAACCGCAGGTTCAGCCCGCTGCGCAGCGTGGCGTAGACGACCCCCATCCACACGATCATGCCGCCCTGCAGCAGGCGGGTCGCGACCGGGTCCGCCATGTCGTGCGCCAGCGCGTATTCGGCCAGCCCAAGGCATACCACGTACACCAGCATGGACGTGAATGCGCGGGATATGCGCAGGCGCTGTCGCGGCTCGTCGTCCAGCACCAGACTAAGCAGACGCCTTGACGTGTGCCCGGGCGGGGGCACGTCGCGCTGCGGGTGAGGCCCGTCGTTTTCCTTGTCCATTCGTTCCTCGTACGGAATGCGCTGCCTGCCGCGGCGTTTTGGCAGACGGTGTGCGCATTTCATTCGCGTCGGGATTCAGACTAGCGCCGCCGGCCGACGTTGTCGCTGCGCGGGGTCAAGTCTCGGGATGTCGAAAGGTGTCTGTCTGTGAACAAGAGTTTCGCCGGTCGGGCGCTGCGCCGGATCAGCCGGGAGTTCGCTCCGGCGGACGTTTTCGCGTCGTCACCCGGTTCGACGCGGCGCACCCGCGGTGGCCTGTTCGAGACTGTCGTCGGACCGGATTCGGGGATACCTGCCGAAAAGGCGGGCTTGAGCCCGTGTGCCGCCGGGATTGCGCGGGCTTCAGTTTGCGGCAGCGGGGGCGTACGCTTCGCGTTTTCCGGGCCGCGACGTGCGGCCCCACCGGGAGCCAGGACGATGATGCGAACCTTCTGCGCGGCCGCGCTAGCCAGCCTGTGCCTGAGCGCGCCTGCGCGGGCCGTAGACGTGGTGTTCGACTACCGCTACGACAGCGGTGGCTTCTTCACCGACGACCGACGTGCCGTGCTCGACGACGTGGCACGCTTGTTCAGCAGCAATCTGGACGACACGCTGGCGGCCATCGCGCCCACCGGCGACGACGTGTTCCAGGCCCGTATCTTCGATCCGGTCGATCCGCTGAACGCCACGGTGCTGGTGCCCGGGCTGACGGTGGCCGCCGACGAGATCCGCATCTTCGTCGGCGCGCGCGCCTTCTCCGGGCAGACGCTGGGTGTGGGCGGGCCCGGTTTTCACGTGGCGGGCGGCAGCAGCGACTTCGTTGCGCTGGCCGACGGGCGTGGCGAGCCGGGGGCGTTGGCGTCGCCGCCCACCGATTTCGCGCCCTGGGGCGGCACCATCACCTTCGGCACCAACGTCGGCTGGTACGCCGACGACGATGTCGGCACCGTCGAGAACTTCGCCGGGCTGTTCGACCTGTATACGGTGGCGGCGCACGAAACGGCGCACGTGCTGGGCATCGGCACCGCCGACAGCTGGTTCGCCCAGGTCAGTAACCGCAGCTTCATCGGCGCCAGCGCCTCCGCGATCAACGACGGTGTCGCGCCGCTGCTGCGCAACGACGGTAGCGACGCGCATTTCGATACCTCCCTGCGGGCTGCCGCGAACGGCGTCGATCAGGTGCCGCTGCTGTCGCCGGTCATTCCCGCCGGGGCGCGCCGCTACATGACCGAACTCGACTGGGCGGCGCTGCGCGACATAGGGTGGGAGGTTGCCAGCCTGCAGGCGACCATGCCGGCGCCGATACCTGAGCCGGCCACCTGGGGCCTGATGGCGGGCGGCCTGTTGCTGGTGGGCGCGGCCGCCCGACGCCGTGCCGCCTGATGCCGCGGCGCGCCCTTTGCACACGGCGGTAAAGTCCGGCGCAGGATTGCCGAAAACAGGGGACGTCAATCTCCTGTGCGCGGCCGCATGTCCGAAACGATGAAGATCCAGGCAGAGGCCACGGTGGTTCCTGCCGGCAGCGACCCGGCAGCCGTCGTTTCGGGCGCCGAGGTGCGCGCCTCGCCTGGCGTGACCGGCCGTCGCCGTCTGGTGCTGATGCTGGGCCTGCTGCTCGCGCTCGGCTTTCTGGCCAATACGCTGCTGAGCTACTCGGTGTCGAAGCGAGAGATCCAGCGCTCCATCGTCGAGAACGAACTGCCGCTGACCTCCGACACCATCTATTCGGAGATCCAGAAGGATCTGATCCGTCCGGTGTTCGTGTCTTCCGTGATGGCCGGCGACACCTTCGTCCGCGACTGGGTGCTGCAGGGCGAACGCGACGTGCCGGCGATGACCAAGTTTCTCGGCGAAATCCGCACGCGCTACGGCACCTTCACCAGCTTTTTCGTATCGGAAGCGACCCGCAACTACTATCACCCGGACGGCGTGCTGCGCCGGGTGGAGCAGGGCAGCGAGCGCGACGCCTGGTATTTCCGTTCGCGCGACCTCGACGCGCCATACGAAATCAACGTCGATTCCGACACTGCTTCGCCCGACACGCTGACCGTATTCGTCAATTACCGCGTGTTCGACTACGCCGGCAAGACGGTGGGCGTGACCGGCGTCGGCCTCACCGTCGACACGGTGCGGCGGCTGCTGTCCGGTTACCAGCAGCGCTATCACCGCGGTGTCTATTTCGTCGACCGCAGCGGCAACATCGTGCTGTACGGCGACCAGCCCTCGCACGGCACGCTTCGCATCGGCGAGGTCGAAGGCCTGCGCGACATCGCGCACGAGGTGCTGGCCCGCGACAGCGGTTCCTACCAGTACCGCGAGGGCGGCAAGGACTACCTGCTCAATGTGCGCTACGTGCCGGAGCTGGACTGGTACCTGTTCGTCGAAAAGGTCGAGAACGAGGCGCTGGCCGACATCCGCCGCACGCTCTACATCAACCTGCTCATCTGCGCACTGGTGACGGCGGCGGTGCTGTGGCTCGCCAGCCTGACGCTGGGTGGCTACCAGCGCCGGTTGGAGCAGATGGCCACCACCGACCGGCTGACCGGCCTGCTCAACCGTCACGCTTTCGAAATCATGCTCGAACACGCGGTGGCCGAGGTGCAGCGCAGCCGCCGTCCGTCGGCTGTGCTGCTGATCGACATCGATCACTTCAAATCGCTGAACGACCGCTACGGCCATCTGGCCGGCGACCGCATGATCGAGCACGTCGCGGCGCTGATACGCAGCGGCCTGCGCGCGTCCGACATGGCCTGCCGCTGGGGCGGCGAGGAGTTCCTGGTGGTGCTGAAGGACTGCGCAGCCGGCGACGCGCGCCAGCGGGCGGAAACCCTGCGCGCGCTGATCGGCGCCAGCCCGCTGAGCATAAGCGGCGCGGCGGTGACGGCGACGGTCAGCGTCGGCGTCACCGCCTTTGCTGCCGACGACACGCCGGTGCGGCTGGTCGACCGTGCCGACCGCGCGCTGTACGCGGCCAAGGGCGACGGCCGTGATCGCGTGGCGATGGCCTGAGGCGCAGGATCGGGGATAATCCCGCCTTTCCCGCAGGCCCTGCATCATGACCGCCGACCGTCGCACACTCGAACTGCTCGCGCCCGCCAAGAACGCCGATTTCGGCATCGAGGCCATCAACCATGGCGCCGACGCCGTCTACATCGGCGGCCCGTCCTTCGGCGCGCGCAAGGGCGCCGACAACGACATCGCCGACATCGCCCGCCTGTGCAGCCACGCGCACCGTTACCACGCGCGCGTGCTGACGGCCTTCAACACGATATTGCGCGACGACGAGCTCGAACCGGCCCGCCGCGCGATCTGGCAGCTGTACGACGCCGGTGTGGACGCGCTCATCGTGCAGGACATGGCGCTGCTCGAAATGGATCTGCCGCCGATCCAGCTGCACGCCAGCACGCAGACCGACATCCGCGACGCCGCCAAGGCGCGCTTCCTGCAGGACGTCGGCTTCACGCAGATCGTGCTGGCGCGCGAAATGACGCTGGAGGACGTGCGCAAGGTGGCGGCGAACACCTCCTGCACGCTCGAATACTTCGTGCATGGCGCGCTGTGCGTCGCCTTCAGCGGCCAGTGCTTCATCAGCCACGCGCATACCGGCCGCAGCGCCAACCGCGGCGAATGCTCGCAGGCCTGTCGTCTGCCCTACACGCTGACCGACGCCCAGGGCAGGGTGGTGGCGCACGACAAGCACCTGCTGTCGATGAAGGACAACGACCAGTCGGCCAATATGCGTGCGCTGATCGATGCCGGCGTGTCCTCGTTCAAGATCGAGGGCCGGCTGAAGGACCTGGGCTATGTGAAGAACATCACCGCCCACCACAGCACGCTGCTGAACGAACTGCTGACCGACCTGCCGGGCTACCGCCGTGCCTCCAGCGGCCGCTGCACCTATACCTTCGTGCCGCAGCCGGAGAAGACCTTCAACCGCGGCTCGACCGACTACTTCGCCAACGGCCGCCAGCACGGCATCGAAGCCTTCGAGTCGCCGAGCTTCGTCGGCGAGGAAGCGGCGACGATCAGCAAGGTGGCAGCCGATCACATCGAGGTCGATGCGACGGTGGACATCCACAATGGCGACGGCCTGAGCTACTACGACAGCCACCGCGAACTGATGGGCCTGCGCATCAACGTCGCGCAGGGCCGCAAGCTCTACCCGAACGCGATGCCGGATGACCTGAAGCCGGGCATGACGCTGTACCGCAACCGCGACCAGGCCTTCGAGCGCGCGCTCGAGAAGAAGTCGGCCGACCGCCGCATCCGGGCAGACCTGCGCTTCGAGGAAACGGCGGACGGCTTCGCGCTGACCATGACCGACGAGGACGGCGTCAGCGCCCGGGTCGAACTGGCGCACGACAAGCAGCCGGCGCGTGACGCCGAGCGGGCGCTGGCTGGCATCCGCGACAGCCTGGGCAAGCTGGGCAATACCCTCTTCGAAGCCGGCGACATCGCGATCGACCTGCCGGAGGCGCGCTTCCTGCCGGCGTCGACCCTGAACGGCCTGCGCCGCGACGCCGTGGCGCTGCTCGAGGCGAACCGCATCGCCGCTCACCAGCGACCGCAGCCCGGCGTGCCGGTCGAACCGCCGGTGCGCTTCACCGACACCGAGCTGTCCTATCTGGCCAACGTGTACAACGAGAAGGCGCGCGCCTTCTACCGCAAGCACGGCGTGGAACTGATCGCCGACGCCTACGAGGCGAACCAGGAGCTGGACGAGGTGTCGCTGATGATCACCAAGCACTGCCTGCGTTTCAGCCACAACCTGTGCCCGAAGGAACTGAAGGAGTACGACCTGCGCGGCATGGTGAAGGCCGAGCCGATGACGCTGATGAACGGCAACGACAAGCTCACGCTGCGTTTCGACTGCAAGAAATGCGAAATGCACGTGGTCGGCCGCATCCGCAAGAACGTGCTGAAGGCGCAGGCGGTACCGGTCACCTTTCACCGCAGCGCGCCGGAAGGCGTCAAGGTGACACGCTCGGCGCGCTGATCGCCCTCAACCTTGCGTGCCCGCATGCCGCTGACAAGACGAGGCGGGCATTGCCCGCGCCGATAGATCGCGATCCGACGTCATACCGACCATCATGCAGAATTCAGCGCCGCACTGTCCGTCCTGCCGCGTGCCGATGAAGGTGCACCGCTTCAAGAATCACGGCGGCGAGGACATGGAACTCGACATCTGCTGGCACTGCCAGGGGTTGTGGTTCGACACGTTCGAAAACCTGCAGCTGTCGCCGGGTTCGGTCAACGAACTGTTCAAGCAATTGCACGCGCACCGCGACGAGATGCAGCATCCGGTCGCCAACGTGATGGCCTGCCCGCGCTGCAGCCGCAAGCTCGACAAGGGCTACGATCTGGTGCGCAGCGGGCGTTACATGACCTACCGCTGCCCGGAGAGGCACGGCCGCTACAGCAGTTTTTCGTCCTTCATGGTCGAGAAGGGCTTCGTGCGGCAGATGACGACAGCCGAGATCGCCGACCTGGCGAAGCGGGTCGGCGCCATCTACTGCACCGGCTGCGGGGCGCCGGTCGACATCCGCAAGGACCACGCCTGCCCGCACTGCCGCTCGGCCTTTTCGCTGCTCGATCCGGACGCCGTCGAAAATGCGCTGAAGGGCTACCACCAGGCCGAAGTGAAGCGCACCACGCGCGACCCGGTGTCGATGGCCGACGCCATTGTCGAGAGCGAACGCACGCGCGCCCGCGCCGACCGGCAGCGCCAGATCGAAGGCGCTCGCGATGCCGGTGGTCTGGACGTGGCCGACCTGCTGGTGGCCGGGGTCGGCCTCGTGTGGAAGGTGCTCACCCGCTGAATGCGGGCGCGCTCATGGCGCCGGTCGGCCGGATTGTTCGGCCTTGGCCGCGGCTGCCGCATCCTCATCCATGTGCCGCTTGAAGAAGCGGCCGAACCAGATGCTCATGAAAATGACGATGGCGATCACCACCAGGCTCATCAGCCCGTAGTCGGTCGACAGCAGATCGGACAGCGCTTTCATGATTCCCTCCCTTTCGACGTGTTTTCGTCATTGAAGCGCCGGCCGGGTCATGACGGGCTGATGCAGGTCAACCGGGCGCCTGCTTGCCCGCCACCCAGGACAGCAATCCGGTCAGGAAGCGCCACACGCGCGGCAGCAGCCACAGCATGAGCAGAACGAAGAAGGCGAGCAGCACCAGGAAGAAAACCGGGTAGGCGAAGGCCAGCCACAGCCCGCCGACCGCGAGGCCGTCCTCGCTGGTCGAGGCGAGCACGTTGCTGACCGGCTCCGGCGAGGCGTTGATCGCCACCCGGCTGCCCGCCTTGGTCAGATGAGTGGCGCCGGTCAGCGTGCCGCCGAGCAGCGCGCCGGCCAGCACCACCGGCGTGCTCTGATCGGCCAGTGCCCAGGCGGCAAGCAGCGCACCGGCCGGAATGCGGATGAAGGTGTGCAGACCGTCCCACAGGCTGTCCAGCGCCGGCACCTTGTCGGCGAAGAACTCGACGCACAGCATGAAACCGGCGGCGGCCAGTACCAGTGGGTGTTCCAGCACGTCCAGTTCGCCCGGCAGTTCGACCCATTCCATCCGCCCCGCCAGACCGGCGAGAAAGATGACGGCGTACAGCCGCAGGCCGCTGGCCCAGGCGAGGCCGGCGGCGGCGGCAATGGCTTCGGTCAGATCCATGGCGTGGGCATCGCTTCGGTTATCGGACGTCGCGCCCGCATGCCCGACCGGCATGCGGCACTCGATATTCATGCTAGCTGAAGCGTGCGGGGCCGAACAGCGCAGCCTCAGGCGAGTGTACCGGCCAGTGCCAGCAAGGCGCCGGTGGCGGTCAGCGCCGCCGAGAACCTGAAGGTGAGCGCCGGCCACGCATTCACCAAGGGGACGAACAGGCTGCCGCAGACCATCCAGGCCGTCAGCACCAGCACGGTGCCGGCCATCGGGCCGCTGATCGCGATGGCCAGCAGCAGCTGCAACAGCGCGCCAGCCAGCGCTAGTCGTCGACCGCTGGTCATCAGCCAGCGCGGCGGCGCGGCGTCTTCGCAGGCGCGGGCCTTGCCGGCAGCGAACAGCGCAGCGACCGGCGCCACGCCGGTCAGCGCGAGTCCCATTTCGGTCAAGCCGTTCATCACGTGACGGCACCTGCCGCCGGCAGCGCCCGGCCACCGAGCGGGCGCGCGCAGAGCAGCGCCATCAGTGCCAGCACGGCCAGTATCGGGCGATCTGCCTCGATCCCGAGCCAGCCGAGCAGGGCGCCGCCGATCAGCCAGACGAACAGTGCCGGACCACGGAACCAGCGAACGACTGACAGCGCTGGCAACAGCACGAAGAAGGCGATAAGCATGCCAGTGTGACCGGCACCGCGGCCGTCGCCGCCGGTCTGGGCGATGCGGAAGCTTTCGACGAAACAGGTCGCGAGCACCCACCAGGGCAGGCCGTTCATGCAGCGACGCAGCAGGCCCGTGCGGCGCGCTCTGGCGGGTGCTCGCGCGGATGCCGTGCTGGCGCGGGGCAGCAGCATTGCGCCAGCAGAACAGGCCAGTGCGACGACGGCACAGGCGGCCGCCATGGCGCCGGCCTGCGGCGCATGCAGCAGCAGGCCGCTCAGTGCGACCGTCGCGCTGCCGGCAGCGTTGCCGTAGAGGCCGCGCCGCCAGACCGAGACGGGCTGTTTGGCCTGTGCAGTCAGCGTCGTCAGCAGCAGCCAGAGCACGATGAACAGCCAGGGGCCCAGGCCCTGATTGCCCGGCAGCAGTTCGAGACGGCGGCCGAGCCACAGGCTGGTCGCCGCACAGAGCAGCAGCGTAGTCGGTGCGGCGGTCAGCAGCGCCGCTATGATGCGGTCAAACAAGGCGTCCTCCGGTCATGGCCGGACTGTGAGCGGCGTCGCCCGAGCGGTGCTGCTGGCGGCGTCGGTCGGCCCAGATCACCGTACCGCTGATGGCCAGCCCGGCAGCGCTGAGACCGAGCACGCAATACAGCGCCTTGAGCATGAGGCCGCCGAAATCGCCGAAGTGCAGCGGCTCCATCCAGCCGTCGAAACGGCTCCAGAATCCGCGCTGGCGCGGGTCGCGCAGGTCCAGCGTGCGGCCGTCGGCGCCGGCGTAGCTGACACGGGCGCTGCTGATCAGATGCTGCGGCAGGTCGCCGGAGATGGTGACGACGGCATCGGCGCGCTGAACGTTGCGCAGCGAAATCGTTTCCGGCTCCAGACCGGGCAGATCGCGACGCGCCTGAAGCAGCAGCGCGTCCAGCGATTGCATCGGCTGTTTGCGCGCGTCCTTCGGCAGCGCGACTGCGGGGTCGGCGCCGCCAGTGAGGTAACGCCAGCTCTGTTCGAACACCGGTGCGAGGCCGAGCCAGCAACCGGTGAAGGCGATCAGCAAATGGAAGGCGAGACCCCAGATGGCGGACGCCTTGTGCAGGTCGGACGCCGCCAGCCGGCTGCTGCGGCGCCAGCGCACCGTGAACAGCTCGCGCATGATCTTGCGGTGGATGACGATGCCGGTCAGCGCCAGCACCAGCATGACGGCGCCGAGAAAGCCGACGATCCAGCGCGGTGCGAAGAACAGGAACACGTGCAGCATGCGCACGAACTGCCCCAGTTCGCTGTCCACCGGGCCGATCACGGCGGCGTTGCCGGCGTCGACGGCGATCTTGCTGCGCAGACCGTCGTCGTGCCGCACCTGCGCGAAGTAGGCCGGACTGGTGGCGGTCGGCAGCACGATGTTCTCCACCTTGCTGCCGGGCAAGGCGCTCTGCACGGCCGCCAGGACGGCCTGGGGCCCGACCGGCGACTGCGCATGTTCGAGGTGGCGCAGCGACGGATTGCCCCACAGGTCGATCTCGTGCTTGAACACCGCCAGCGCGCCGGACACGCAGATCACGAACAGCAGCACGCCGGTGACGATGCCGGCCCACGAATGCACCGCGAACAGCAAGGTGAGCGTGCGTTGCGAAGCCACACTCAGAAGTCCAGCGTGACCGACGCCAGCACGCGGCGGGGGTCGCCGAGCGGAATGACGTTGTTGTTGAGGCCGCCGGCGAAGTAGTCGCGGTCGAACAGGTTCTTCGCGATCACGCTCAGGCGGTAACCCTGGCCGATATAGCTCACGCTGGCGTCGAACACGGTGTAGTCGGGAATCGTGTAGGCGAAGCTGTAGCCCTGTTTCTCGCTCTCGTAGCGCAGCCCGGCGCCGAGGCCGAGACCGGTCAGGGCGCCGCTGCGCACGCGGTACTGCGCCCACAGCGAGGCGCTGTGGCGCGGCACGTTGTCCAGCGGCTTACCGATATTGGCCGTATTGACGTCACGCACCACTTCGCCATCGGTGTTGGCGTAGGCGGCCGACAGGTTCCAGCCGTTGCGCAGGTCGGCCAGCAGTTCCAGTTCGTAGCCGCGCGTGCGCTGTTCGCCGATCAGGATGTAGAAGCCCGGGTTTGAGGCGTCACTCGCGCGCACGTCCTGCCGTTCGAGGTCGAAGTGTGCGACGGTCGCCTGGACGCGCCCCTGCGCGAAGCTGAACTTGACGCCGACCTCGGTCTGTTTGCCGCTTTCCGGCTTCACCGCCTGGCCGCTGACCGAGTACCCGCCCTGCGGCAGGAAGGACTCCGAATAGCTGACGTACGGGGACACGCCGTCGACCACTTCGTAGATCAGGCCTGCGCTGCCGGTGGTGGTCGCGTAGTTCTCGTCGGTGATCGAGGTAGCGGTGAGCACATTGGTCGAATCGACCGAGGCCCAGTCACGGCGCAGCGTGATCGACGCATTCAGCCGATCGGTCAGACGTACCTGGTCGCGCAGATAGACGCCGGTGTAGCGGATCGTTTCGTCAAGATCGGTCAGTGGCGTGCTGCCGCAATTGACTGTCGCTCCATAGACCGGCGTGTAGACGTTCAGCGCGGCGACGGTGCACCGGGTCGTCGTTTCGCGTTTGGCGTGGTGGTTGGTGTCTACGCCGGCCAGCACCGTATGGCGTGTCGCGCCGACATCGAACGCCCGTGTCAGGTGAGTGTCGAGGCCGTAACCGTGGCCGCGGAAGTCCTGCAGCGTGCCCTGACGGTTCAGCAGGCGGTTGTTCGCCTGCAGACCCGAGCCGGCGACGGCAACCAGGCGCCCGTCCATGTCGTAGTCCTGCCAGCGGAAGTTCTGGCGCAGCGTCCAGCCGCTGTCGAAACGATGTTCCAGCGCGTAGCCGATGCGCGCCTGGCTCGCTTCGTAGGGGCCGAAGCCCGGTTCGCCGATGAACAGGCTGCGGTCAACGCGCCCGTTCGGGTTCGGCAGCACCGAACCGCGTGCGGGCAGCCCCTGCTGCCGGACGTACTCGCGCGTCTGGAAGCTGGTCAGTATCGTGAAGTCGGTGCGCGTGCCGAGGTCGAGCGACATCGACGGCGCGATCCAGCGATTCTTGTAATAGACGAAGTCGGTCGGGTCGTCGCTGTTGAGCATCAGGCCGTTGATGCGCAGTGCGGCGCGGCCGGTGTCGGACAGCGGGCGTCCGAAGTCGAAGGTGAACTGGCGGAAGTTGTCGCTGCCGCCGGTGAGGGCGACCTCGGTGAACGCCTCCGCCCGCGGGCGCTTGCTGACCATATTGACCATGCCGCCCGGCTGCACCAGACCGAAGTTCACCGAGGCCGGGCCCTTCAGCACCTCGATGCGCTCGGCGCCAAAGGTTTCCTGCGCGACCCGCGCGTCCATCTCTACCCTGAGGCCATCGACGTAGACCGATTCGGTCGCGCGCTGGCCGCGGATGATGAAGTCGTCCCAGCCACGGCGACCGTAGTAGCCCGACACGACGCCGGCCACGCCCTGCACCGCGTCGGTCAGCGACTGCACGCCGCGCGCATCCATCTGTTCGCGGGTCACGACGGTGACCGACTGTGCGGTCTCGTTCAGCGGCAGATCGGACTTCAAGGTGCTGCTGCTTGCCTTGCGCGCCGTGAAGCCGATGTCGCCAGCGGCGTCGACGCGGACGGCAGGCAGGGTTGCGACCACGTCTTCGGCTGAGGCGAGCGGGGCGAGCAGTGCGGCGATCGCGGCCGCGAGAAGATGAAGGGGGAGGCGTAGCGGCGGGATTCGGGCAGTCATGGCTATTTGTTTTAATGCGTACGAGAATGATTCTCGTTAATTATCACGGAAATGCTGCCGCGATGTGAACTGTTTTGTCCCGCCCTGTCATTGCCCTTGAGCTACCCACCTCATGATTGTTGATTGTTGCTATGGTTAGGAGGCTTATGATATTGTTCCGTACATGCTCCAGGTACGCGATCTTCCGACCCCCGACATCCTGCGTCGCTTTGCGCGGCGCTATCCGGACGCCGATGTCAGCGCGGTCACCGGCTTTCTGACACTGCTGCGTACGGCGACCGAGCTGTCGCAGGCACTCGATGCCTTCCTGGCGCGGCATGGTCTGCTGCAGGGCCGGTGGTGGGTGCTCATCCTGCTGTTCCGCGAGGAAACGCTGGAATCCTCACCGTCGGTGCTGGCGGAAAAGGCCGGCGTGACGCGGGCGACGATGACCGGCCTGATCGATGGACTGGAGCGCGACGGTCTGGTGCAGCGCGTGTTCGACACCGCCGACCGCCGGCGCACCACAGTGCGGCTGACCCCGGCGGGGCAGGGCGTGCTCGACACCGTGATGCCGGATTACTACCGGCGGGTGCGCACGCTGATGGCCGGGCTGGACGAGAACCAGCGCGTGCTGCTGCAGTCGATGCTGGGCGCCGTGCATGCCGGGCTCCATGCATTCGCGTGACCTGTAAAAAAATTTGCCTCAATAGTTAGCCTCCGTATCAACCCTGCACACTGAAAGGATATTGAAATGACCCAGAGCGCACTCCAGACCGCCATCGCCGACATCAACACCCGCTGGGACGCCGCCTTCAACCGTGGCGACGCCGCGGCCGTCGCCGCGCTGTACGACGCCGAAGCGGCTGTGCTGCCGGCCGGCGGCGAAGCGGCCATCGGTCCGGCGGCCATCGAGGCGCTGTTCGCCGGTGCCATCGCCGGTGGCATCCACAACCACCGCATCGAACTGCATGCGGTGGCCGGCGACGACGCGCTCGCCACTCAGCGCGGCCGCTGGAGCGCGCAGGCGAAGAACGCCGACGGCGAACTGCAGACCTTCTCCGGCCACATCACCGTGGTCTATCGCCGCCAGCCCGATGGCAATTGGCGCGCACTGACCCATACCTGGAACTGAGGAGTACCAGCATGAACACACGCTCGCCGTCGCTGCGCGCGGTCGCCGCCCTGCTGCTACTGGCGGTGATCTGGGGCTACAACTGGGTGGTCATGAAGATCGGGCTGATCGACATGGACGCCTTCCAGTTCGGCGCCTGGCGCACCTTCGGCGGTGCGCTGAGCCTGTTCGCACTGATGGCGGTGCTGCGCCGGCCGTTCCGGCCGCAGCACCTGCCCTGGGTGGCGACCATGGGCGTGCTGCAGACCACCGGCTTCACCGGGCTGATCATCCTCGCGCTGGTCAGTGGCGGTGCCGGCAAGACGGCGGTGCTCACCTACACCATGCCCTTCTGGGTCATGGTGTTCGCCTGGCCGCTGCTGGGCGAGCGCTTGCACGGCTGGCAGTGGCCGTCGGCGGTCGCCACGCTGGCCGGCCTGCTGTTCATCCTCGATCCGGCGCACCTCGGTGGTGACCTGACCAGCATGGCGCTGGCCACCTGTGCCGGCGCGCTGTGGGCGCTGGCGGTCATCGTCGCCAAGCGCCTGCAGATCCGTGCGCCGGACATCGACCTGCTGTCGATGACGGCCTGGCAGATGCTGTTCGGTTCGCTGCCGCTGATCGCCTTTGCGCTGTTCTGGCCGGGGCGGGAGGCGAACTGGACGCCGTCGCTGATCGGCGCGCTCGGCTTCAACATCGTGCTGGCGAACGCACTGGCCTGGCTGCTGTGGCTGTACGCGCTGCGCCGGCTGTCGGCCGGCACCACCAGCATGGTGTCGCTGCTGACGCCGGTGATCGGCGTGCTGGCGGCGGCACTGCAGCTGGGCGAACGGCCGCTGGCGAACGAACTGACCGGCATGGTGCTGATCGGCGTCGGCCTGTTGCTGCTGTCGGTCGAAGGCCTGCGTCGACGTCGTGCGCAGATTTCTCCGACCGCGACTGCATCCGGAAACGCCTCCCGCGCGTAGACAGGGCACGCAGGGTGCCAGCGCCGGCACCCGTTCAACCACCCGTGCCATGCGAGGAGTTATCCGATGAAGAAGAATCTGCTGTCCGCACTCGTTTTCGGGGCGCTGGTCGCCGGCTGCAGCCAGATGGGCAGCACGCCGGTCGCCCGGCTCGACGACGGCCAGTTGCCGCTGCCTGCCGACTACAAGGCCTGGCCGCGCTTCCTGACCGCAGTGCAGCGCGAGGACGTCAAACAGATACGCGACATCTACATGAACACCGATGCAAAGAAGGGCAGCGCCGAAAAGGGCTTTCCGAACGGATCGTTGTTCGTGATGGAGAACTGGTCGGTGAAGCTCGATGCCGACGGCAAGGCGGTCAAGGGCGCCGACGGCAAGCTGGTGAAGGACAAGCTGGCCGCCGTGTTCGTGATGGGCAAGAACGCCGGCTGGGGCGTCGACGTGCCGGATGCGCAGCGCAACGGCAACTGGATCTATTCCGCGTTCAAGGGCAACGGCGAGCTGAATGGCGACGCGAAGTACGACGCCTGTCGCGGCTGCCATGCACCGCTGAAGGACAAGGACTTCGTGTTCCGCTATGACGAGCACTTCGCCGCGGTGAAGGCCGGAAAGTACTGATCCGTCGCCGCCCGCGCCTCACAGCGCCAGCCGACCGGCGGTACGCACGCCGCCGCGGCTGTCCGGCTGCACGACGACGGCCTCGCCCATTGCGAGGTTGTCGCCGGTCAGCGCCAGCACATTGACCTGATGTGTCACCAGCGCGATCCGGCGTCCGCCATCGAGCGCGGCGATCCACTGGCGCAGCGCCGCGGTCTGGCGCTCGCGGTCGCCCTGGCCCGCGAAGAAGGAATTCAGCGCCGGCAGCACCTCCACCTGCAGTTCCGGAAACATCTCCTTCGCGGTATCGATGCAGCGGCACCAGGCGCTGCTATACACCGCGTCGATCTTCACGTCGCGCGCCCGTAGCGCCTCGCCTGCCGCGCGCGCCTGCGCGCGGCCGCCTGCGGACAGGTTGCGCTGCGTGCTGCAGTCGCCGATGCGAAAACCGGCTGGATCGCCGATGCCGGGCTCGGTCAGCGCATGACGCAGCAGCAGGGCGCCGCCCGAGCGCAGCGCGTCCAGCGCGATTCCGTTGCCGGCGTGCGCGCCGGTCGGTCTCAGCATCAGGCAGCCGAGCGCCTGGAGGGCGTGACGTCTGTTCATGGGCGGCGAGCCAAAGTAAGGACTTGGGCTGTCGACCGGTCATACTCGTGGCAGTTTCGTGGCAGTTTCCGGCCGGCCGCGAGGCACCACGGGTGAGCCGAACTGAAACCTCCTGACGACGAGAGGCGAAGATGAAATCGAGCAAAGCGGTGATCGCGACGGTGCTGTGCGCGCTGATGAGTGCGCTGCCCGCGCAGGCCGATCCCTTGTCCGGCGTTAGATCCATCGTGCTCACCAATGCCAGCGGAGGGCGCGAAGTGATCGGTCAGGTGGTGTTTGCACCGTTGGGCGACGGCCGCTCCTCCTTCAAGGTGACGCTGGACTCGCGGCTGGAAGAGTACTTCCTCGCGATGCGACCCTTCCGCTGTCTGACCGGGCCGACACAGCGCCTGTGCAGCTTTCCGGTCGAACGCGAGCCGCAGGTGGTCAGCGCGGGCGATCTGGTGCCGCTGGAATACGCGCTGATGTTCATGCGCACCGCGCCGGCTTCGCTGCACATCGATCCGTTCAACGGTGTGTACTATCGTATGAAGGTGGTCGGCGAGCGCATCGAAGGTCGGGTGAACGATGTCGATATGGACCCCTTCATCACACCGGACAGCGTGCCGGAGGAACGGCGTACGCGGCCGCTGCGTGACGCCGACCTGAGCGCAGGTGACCCGATGTCGCACTGGTTGCCGACGCTGCTGATCGAGTAGGCCGGTGTAGCCCTCCCACCCTGTGCGCCGCTCAGTCAGGGTTCAAGCACGGACACGGTCCGCCGTTAACGGACCATTGTCGAACCAAGGCTGGCATCGATGCCCCCCTTGCATGGCCGTGATGCTGAGTATCCACCGTCTCGCGACGCAGGCGTCGTCGCGAGACGGCTGCGCGCGCTCATCGTCGAGGACAACCCGGTCGACGAACTGCTGGTGCTGGCCAAGCTTCGCGCGGCGGGCTTTGCCGTCGAACACTGCCGCGTGGACAGCGTGGCCGCGCTCGAAGTGGCGCTGCGCGAGCTGCACTGGGACATCGTGATTTCCGACTACGTGCTGCCCGATTGCGACGGTCTGGACGTGCTGACCGTGGTTCGGCGCATGCAACCCGATCTGCCCTTCATCCTGGTGTCGGGCGGCATCGGCGAGGCGGTCGCCGTCGATGCCATGCGCGCCGGCGCACAGGACTACCTGCTCAAGCAGAACCTGCTGCGCCTCGGCGCCGTGGTTGATCGCGAACTGACCAAGTCGGCCACCGCCCGCGCACTGCGTGCCGAACGGCAGAAGCTGCGCGAGAGCGAACTGAGGCTGCACAGCATTCTGGCCACGCTGGAAGACATCATCTGGTCGATCGAGCTGCCGTCGCAGAAGCTGGTCTATCTGAACCCGTCGGCCGAAGCCATCTACGGCGTGAGCGCCGAGGCCTTCCTCCACGGTGAGGTCGACTGGCTGGACATGGTGCATCCGGACGACCGCGCACGCATGCTGCGCTCGCTGAAGGAGGCCACCACCAGCGGCAGCCTGACCACCGAGTACCGCGTCGTCCGGCCCGATGGCGAAGTGCGCTGGATACTCGACCGGGCGCGCGTGGTGTTCAACGAGCACGGTGCGCGCATACGTCTGGACGGCATCGCCCGCGACGTGACGCAGCAGCGCAGCAGCGAAGCCAAGCTGCGTCAGGCCGCCCACTTCGACGTGCTGACCGGCCTGCCCAACCGCATCCTGCTGAACGAGCGGCTGCAGAAGGCGATCGACGCCGCGATCGACACTGACGCGATGATGGCGGTCGTGTTCATCGACCTCGACCGTTTCAAGATCGTCAACGACAGCATGGGGCACGACGCCGGCGACGAACTGCTGCGCGTGCTGTCGCGCCGCCTGTCGCAGCGGGTGCGGGCCAGCGACACCGTGGCACGGCTGGGCGGCGACGAGTTCGTGGTTTTGCTGCCGGAGATCCGCCAGGCGCAGGACGCGCAGGCGGTGTGCGAACAGATGCTGGGCGCGCTGGCGCCGCCGGTGTCGATACGGAATCACGACATCCACTGCACCGCCAGCATGGGTGTGGCGGTGTTTCCACGCGACGGCCGCGACGTGGCGACGCTGCTGCGCCATGCCGACGCCGCGATGTACCGCGCCAAGCAGGCGGGGCGGAACACGATCCGTTTTCACGAGCCGGACCAGAACGCCGCCTCCGGTGTGCTGCGCCTGGAGGCCGAATTGCACACCGCGCTGGCGCAGGAGCAGTTCGAGCTTCACTTCCAGCCGCAGGTCGATCTGCTGAACGGGCGCCGCGTCATCGGCTTCGAGGCCCTGGTGCGCTGGCGCCACCCGGAACGCGGGCTGGTGTCGCCACTCGACTTCATACCGCTGGCCGAGGAAACGGGCCTCATCGTGCCACTCGGACAGTGGGTGCTGCGCCGAGCCTGCGAGCAGGGCAAGCTGTGGGCGGAACGCTTCGACCCGGAACTGCGGGTCGCGGTCAATGTGTCGGCACGACAGTTCGTCGGTAGCGACATCGTGCGCACCGTGTCGCGCGAACTCGAGCGCAGCGGCCTGTCGCCGCGCAATCTCGAACTGGAACTGACCGAATCGATGCTGATGCACAACATCGGCCAGACGGTGAAACTGCTCGGTGACCTCAAGCGGCTGGGCGTCGCGGTCGCCATTGACGATTTCGGCACCGGCTATTCCAGCCTCGCCTACCTCAGGCGCTTTCCGATCGACGTGCTGAAGATAGACGCATCCTTCGTGCGCGACATCGGCCACGACGCCGATGACGCTGCCATCTGCGCCTGCATACTCGCGATGGCCGGTTCCTTGCGCATCGAGGCGGTGGCCGAGGGCGTCGAAACCGAAGACCAGCTCGCCTTCCTGCGCGAGCAGGGCTGCCGCATCGGTCAGGGCTATCTGTTCGGCAAACCGATGCCGGCGGACCAGGCGACCGCGCTGCTGGCGCGCGGCGCCGCCTGACCGCTCAGTTCACCGGCATCACGAACTCCGGCCCCTTCGAACCGCTGTCCGGCCAGCGCTGCATGATGCTCTTGTAGCGGGTGTAGAAGCGCACGCCCTCTTCGCCATAGGCGTGCAGGTCACCGAACAGGCTCTGCTTCCAGCCGCCGAAGGAATGCCAGGCCATCGGTACCGGGATCGGTACGTTGATGCCCACCATGCCTGCTTCGATGCGCTGGCCGAATTCGCGCGCAGCGGCACCGTCGCGGGTGTAGAGCGACACGCCGTTGCCATACTCGTGGCTGTTCACCAGTGCGATCGCGTCCGCGAGGTTTGCCGCGCGCACGACGCACAGCACCGGGCCGAAGATTTCCTCCTTCCAGATGCGCATCGCCGGCGTGACGCGATCGAACAGCGTGGCGCCGAGGAAGAAGCCCTGTTCGCGGCCGGCCACCGTGTGACGGCGACCGTCGAGCACCAGCTGCGCGCCTTCGGCGATGCCGGCATCGATCAGCGACACGATGCGTTCGCGGTGGGCGGCGGTCACCACCGGACCCATGTCGGTGCCGTCGGCTTCGCCGTCGCCGATGTTCAGCTTCTGCGCCCGTATCCGCACCGCCTCGACCAGCGCGTCGGCGATGTCGCCGACCGCCACCGCGACCGAAATCGCCATGCAGCGTTCGCCGGCCGAGCCGTAGGCGGCGCCGATCAGCGCGTCGGCGGCCTGGTCGATGTCGGCGTCCGGCATCACCACCATGTGGTTCTTGGCGCCACCCAGCGCCTGCGCGCGCTTGCCGTGGCGCGCGGCCGTTTCGTAGATGTGGCGGGCGATCGGCGTCGAACCGACGAAGCTCACCGCGCGCACGTCCGGTTGCGCGAGCAGCGCATCGACCGCGACGCGGTCGCCCTGCAGCACGTTGAACACGCCATCGGGCAGGCCGGCGTCGCGGAACAGTTCGGCGGTCAGCAGCGACGGCGACGGGTCGCGTTCGGACGGCTTCAGGATGAAGCTGTTGCCGCAGGCCAGCGCGACCGGCGCCATCCACATCGGGACCATGAAGGGAAAGTTGAAGGGCGTGATGCCGGCGACCACTCCGAGCGGCATGCGCTGGCTCCAGTTGGCGATGCCGCCGCCGACGTGGTCGGAATACTGACCTTTGAGCAACTGCGGAATGCCGCAGGCGAATTCGATCACTTCCAGCCCGCGCTGCACTTCGCCCTGTGCGTCCGGGAAGGTCTTGCCGTGTTCGCGCGTGATCAGTCGCGCGATGTCGGCGCTGTGCCGCTCGACCAGTTCCTTCATCCGGAACAGCACGCGCGCCCGGCGCTGCGGCGCCAGCGCGCCCCAGGCCGGCTGCGCGGCAGCGGCGCTGGCGACTGCGCGGCTCACGTCCGCATCGGACGCGAGCAGCACCTGCCTGGCCACCTGTCCGAGCGCCGGATCGAACACGTCGGCGCTGCGGGTGCTGTCCAGCGCGCTGCGCTGGCCGTCGATCCAGTGGGTGAGGGTGTCGGAGGTGGGCGTGTTCATCGTCTTTCGGAGCCTGCGTTGAAAGACGATATTGTGCGCCCGTGCGCGGCTGCGGTCTGCGTGCAGTGCGTCAGCGCAGCCGTCCCTTGCCGCCGGCGCTCAGTCGAACCAGTCGCGTCGCATCGAGCGTACCGAGCCGTCGCGCGCGTTGATATGCACGTCCCACTCCTTGCCCGCGGTGTCGATCAGTTCGAACTCGTAATCGTAGTCGTCGCTCATGAAGCGGCGTTCGAGGTCGGCTTCGATCACCGTGCCCGGCTTGGCGGCGAGCGCCTTGGCGGTCGCATCTTCCAGCGAGATGAGCTTCATCGCCTCGGCGATGGCGCGCATCTTCGGCAGATCGTCGTCGTCCGCGAAGGCGGGCGGTGCGAGCAGGGCAGCGAGCAGCGTGGTGGCGATCAGGACGTTCTTCATGGCCGTACTCCTTCGGGTGAGGGCGCATCGAGCGCCATGCGTGACGGCAGATGCACGGTGACGCGCAGTCCGCCGAGGACCGGTGACGGTCCGAATTCGAGTGCGCCGCCATAGCTGTCGACCAGGTCGCGCACGATGGACAGGCCGAGGCCGTGGCCCGGTTTCGTCTCGTCCGCGCGGAAGCCGCGCGCGCTGAGTGATTCGAGTTGTTCGGGCGCGCAGCCCGGGCCGTCGTCCTCGATCAGCAGCTTGAGGTCCGCGCCACGTTCGACCGACAGCCGCACGCGGCGGCGGCACCAGGCGCACGCGTTGTCCATCAGGTTGCCGAGCAGTTCCATCAGGTCTTCCGCGTCCATTGCCAGCGTGACGTCGGCAGCCATGTCGAGCGCGATGTCCGGCGAGCGTTCGCCGTGCAGGATGGACAGCGTGGCCGACAGCCGCTCGGCTGCGTCGCGCAGGTCGCTGCGCCGCGCCGGGTGGGTGCCGCCCATCAGTCGCGCGCGGCGCAGTTCGCGCTCGATGGCGCGACGCATCAGTTCGGTGCTGTCGGTCATGCGCTGCTGCAGTTCGGGGTGGGCCGCCATCGCCGGCGATTCGGCCACCTGCAGCAGTACTGCCAGCCGCGTCTTCAGCGCGTGCGCCAGGTTGCCGAGTGCGTCGCGCGAGCGTTGCGAGCGGCGCAGCAGCATGCCGAGCAACGAGTTGAACTGATCGACCAGCGGCGCGATCTCGTCCGGCAGCGCGACGTCGAGCCGCTCGCGTTCGCCGCGCTCAAGCGCCTGCATCTGCGCGCGCAGCGTATTGAGCGGCGCCAGCGAACGGCGCACTACCCACTGCTGCACGGCGAGCACGAGCGCGACCACGGCCAGCGTCAGCAGGCCGTACAGCAGGTGCCACTCGCGCAGCCCGGCGCGCAGTGCCGACAGGTCTTCGGCGACCAGTATGCGTACCGACTGGCCGCGCTTTTCGTAGCGCGCCGACAGCAGCCACAGCGATTGCCCCTGCGGGCCGGCGGCTTCGCTCTGCGCGATGCGTTCGCTGCCGGCGGACGGCAGGGCCAGCGTGCCGTCCCACAGCGAGCGCGACGAAATGTCGTCACCGCCGTCGATCACGATGCGGAAGTAATGGCCGGAAAAGGGCTGTCGGTATTCGCCGCCGACGCGCGCGTCGTCGAGCTTCAGCGGTGCGCCGGCTTCGCCGTCGAGCGCCGCCAGCAGGTTTTCTGCGTCGCGCTCCAGTCGCTGCGCCAGTTGCGCCTTGAGCAGGCGTTCGATGGCGATGCCGGCGAGCAGCCACTGCAGGCCGGCCAGCATGACGAAGCTGATCGCCAGACCGGCGGCAAGACGGGTGCGCAGCGCGTACTTCACGGCGCCTCCGGGGCGTCGAACACATAGCCCTGACCGCGCCGCGTCTGTATCCAGTCGCGACCTATCTTGCGGCGCAGCCGGGTGATGTGGGCTTCGATCACATTGCTGTCGTGATCGGTGGCGTGGTCGTACAGGTGTTCGTTCAGGCGCTGCTGCGACAGCACCTGGCCGGCGTGCAGCATGAAGCAGCGCAGCAGGCGGAATTCGATGCTGCTCAGTTCTATCGGCGCGCCGCCATCGAGCGCGGCGCTCTGCGTTGCTTCGTCGAGCCGCAGCGCGCCGCGTGCCAGCGGCCCCGGCGCGCGCCGCGCCGCACTGCGCTTCAGCACGGCGGCGATGCGCGCCAGCAGTTCCTCGCTGTGGAAGGGCTTGCAGACGTAGTCGTCGGCGCCAGCGTTGAGCACTTCGACCTTTTCCTGCCAGGTGTCGCGCGCGGTCAGCACGACTACCGGCATCGCGCGCCGTGCGTCGCGCCACTGGCGCAGTACGTCGACGCCGTTGCGCCGCGGCAGACCGAGATCGAGTATCACGAGGTCGTAGTCGATGGCTTCCGCCGACAGTTGCGCGAACACGCCGTCGGTCGCGACGTCGACCGCGTAGCCGGCGCGTTCGAGCAGCGGCTTCAGTCCGGCAACCAGTGTTTCGTCGTCTTCGGCCAGCAACAGGCGCATGTCAGTCGTCCTGCTCCATCTTCAGCAGTGCGCCAGTGCGTGCATCGAGCTTCAGTTCCCACACGCGGCCGGCGTCGTCGAGTATCTCGGCTTCATACACCCAGATGCCCTTCTTCTGTTCGAGTTCGATGTCGATCAGCTTGCCCGGCTTTTCTGCGCGCGCGCGTTCGGCGATCTTCTCCAGCGGCAGGATGTCGCCGCGCTGGCTCAGCGCGCGCGCCTGCGTGTGATCGTCGCCGGCCAGCGTGTCGGGCGCATGCAGCAGCACGACACCGGCGGCCGACACGGCAAGCACGGCGGGCAGCAAAACGAAAAGTGCGATGCGTTTCAGGTTCATGCCCCCAGTGTAGGGAATGAAGCTGAAATCACGCTGAAAGCGCGCTTATTTCTTGCGCAGCATGTGCCGGCTCACCCGTTCGCCGGCCAGACCGATCATCAGCCGCACCATGCCGTAGGCGATCCAGCGCAGCAGCCGTTCGTGCAGCGGGCGGGTCTTCCACTGGCGGTGTCGCAACTCGCGTCCACCGTGGCGGGCGGCGGCGCGCAGGCTCTGGCGCAGTTCGTTGGCGAAGCCGATGTCGTGCACGACGATATTGGCTTCGCGCGCCAGCATCAGGCTGAAGGGGTCGATATTGCTGGAGCCGACCGTGGCCCAGTGCTGGTCGATCACCGCCGCCTTGGCGTGCAGGAAGCTGCGCCGGTATTCGAAGATGCGTATGCCCTGCGACAGCAGCGAGCCGTACAGCGCCTGCGAGGCGTAATGAAGCAGCGCGTACTCGACCCGCCCTTGCAGGATGAGCGTCACCTTGACGCCGCGCGCGGCGGCAGCGATCAAGGCCTGACGGAAGCGACGGCCGGGCAGGAAGTAGGCGTTGGCGATCAGCACCTCCTCGAAGGCGCCGTCTATCGCCTGCAGGTAGGCGTTCTCGATGTCATGGCGGTGCCGCAGGTTGTCGCGCACCAGCAGCGCCGCACGCACCTTCCCGGTGTGACGGTTGGCGTAGCGGCTGGTGCGCGGCAGGCGCGGCCGGAACTGCAGCGTCGCCCAGGCAACGCGCTCCCACAGCTTCTGGCATTCGAGGTGCATGCGCGCCACCAGCGGCCCGCGCACGCGCACCGCGTAGTCGAAGCGTGGCGGCGTATGGCCGGGCGTATGCATGTCGTCGATGATGTTGATGCCGCCGACGAAACCGGTCTGTGCGTCGACCACCACCATCTTGCGGTGCATGCGGCGCAGACGGTTGCGGCGGAAACTCATGCGGCCGACTTCGGGGCGGAACATCAGCACATGTACGCCGGCGGCTTCGAGTGCGCTCTGGTGCGTGTGCTCGAAGTCGCGCGCGCCGAATCCATCGACCAGCACGCGAACGCGTACGCCACGTCGCGCTGCGCGCGCCAGCGCGGCGGCGATGCGGCGGCCGGTGTCGTCGTCGTCGAAGATATAGGTTTCGAGGAAGATTTCGCTGTGCGCGCGGTCGATCGCCTCTTCCAGCGCCGGGAAGTACTGCATGCCGCACACCAGCAGCTGGATGTCGTTGCCGGGCAGCAGACGGGTCATCGCGTTGGCAGGACCAGACGTGCGGTCAGCGCGGCGTGATCCGACACGCGCGACCAGGGCGGCCCGGAGTGCAGCTTCACCTCGCGTACGTCGACGCCGCGCACATAGATGCGGTCCAGCCGCAGCAGCGGAAAGGCGGCGGGAAAGCTGCGCGCGGGGCGGCCGTGTATGACGCTGTGCGCCTCGTGCAGACCGAGTGCGCGCGACCATTGCTCTTCGGCCCGGTTGTACCAGTCGTTGAAGTCGCCGGCGACGATGAGGCCGTCCTCCGCCGGGATGGTGCGGCGGATGTGCTCGGCCAGCATCGCGTACTGCTGGCGTCGCCCGCGCGCGGTCAGGCCGAGGTGTACGCACAGCGCGTGCACACGGTGGGCGTCGTCCGGTTCGATCACGCAGTGCAGCAGGCCGCGCTGCTCGAAACGATGCGCCGACACGTCGACGTTGCCGCTCTGCGAGATCGGGTGTCGCGACAGGATGGCGTTGCCGTGGTGGCCGTGGTCATAAACCGCATTGCGGCCGTAGGCGGTGGCCGGCCACATCTGGTCGGCGAGGAATTCGTACTGCGGCTCGGTCGGCCAGTCAGCGTGGCGCTCGGCGTGACCGTGGTGCTGACCCTGCACCTCCTGCAGGAACACCAGATCGGCGCCGAATGCGTGCAGGCGTTCGCGCAGTTCGTGGATCACCATGCGGCGATTGAACTGCGAAAACCCCTTGTGGATGTTCCAGGTGCAGATGCGCAGTTCGGTCATGAGGTGAGCGGGTGGCCGCGCACTTCGTCGGCCAGCTTCAACATGTGGCGGCAGAATGCCGGGTCCTCGCCGCGCAGCAGCATCAGCAGTTCGGCATGGAAGGCGTCGCGCGCCAGCCACTCGCGCATGTAGTCGTCCCACGAGGCCCAGCGTCGCGCCGCCAGCCCGTCGGGTTCGTCGGTCCAGGCGACCAGATAGGCGCGCTCGAACAGCGAAATGAGCATCTGGTGGATGGTCTGCATGCGCCGGCGCTGCTCCTCGCTGAGCTGCTCGGGGGCATGGTTCTCGCGCAGCGGCAGGTCGGGGTTGGCGAGCACGATCTTCAGGAAGTCGATGTAGGCGTCCGACAGCATCTGGTACGCCTCTTCGTCCTCGTTGTCGCGCTCGCGCCGCTGCTGATAGATGAAGGTGATGACGGCAAGCGGCAGGCCCAGTGTCGTCACGACATAGCTGGCAAGTTCCCAGGCCTGCATCCAGTCCATGAAGCGGAAGACCTTATGGCGAAGCAGCCAGCATGCGGTCCATCGCGAGCTTGGCGGGCCCGGCTTCGTGCGCCGGCACGCTGATGCGATTCACGACATTGCCCTCGACCAGATTTTCCAGCGTCCACGCCAGGTGCTGTGGGTCGATGCGCTGCATGGTCGAGCACATGCAGACGGTGGGCGCCATGAACTGCACCGTCTTGCCCTCGTGCTTCACCTCGTCGGCGAGGCGGTTCACCAGATTCAGTTCGGTGCCGACCAGCCATTTGGTGCCGGGCGCGCCGGCCTTCACCGTCTTCAGGATGTATTCGGTCGAGCCGACGAAATCCGACTGACGGCACACCTCGAAGGCGCTCTCCGGATGGGAAATGACGATGCCGTCCGGATTCTGGTTGCGCCAGCGCAGGATGTGCGAGGGCTGGAACATCTGGTGCACCGAACAGTGGCCCTTCCACAGCAGGATTTTCGCCTTCGCCACCTGTTCGGCGGTGAGGCCGCCGTTCTCGAGGTCGGGGTCCCACACCAGCATGTCCTCAAGCGGAATGCCCATGTTGTAGCCGGTCCAGCGACCGAGGTGCTGGTCGGGGAAGAACAGCACTTTCTCGCGCCGCGCCAGCGACCATTCGAGAATGCTGCCGCAGTTCGACGAAGTGCACACGATGCCGCCGTGCTCGCCGCAGAAGGCCTTCAGGTCGGCCGCCGAATTGATGTAGGTGACCGGCGTGAAAGTGTTATCCGGGTCGTCGCCGAGCAGGCCGTGCAGTTCGCGCCAGCAGCGCTCGACCTTGGCGAGATTGGCCATGTCGGCCATCGAACAGCCGGCCGCGAGGTCGGGCAGGATGGCGATCTGTTCCGGCTTGGACATGATGTCCGCCACTTCGGCCATGAAATGCACGCCGCAGAACACGATGTATTCGGCATCGGTCTGGCTGGCCAGGCGCGACAGCTTGAGCGAGTCGCCGGTCAGATCGGCGTGGCGATACACGTCCTCGCGCTGGTAGTGGTGACCGAGGATGACCGCGCGCTTGCCCAGCTTTTCGCGCGCGGCGAGGATGCGCGCCTGCGCCTGTTCGTCGGCAAGTGCGTTGAAGCGGTCGAAACTGATGGTGGCGACTTGCATGCGGTGTCCTTGAACTGCGTTCAGCCCTGGTGCCAGGGCAGTCCGGCCTTGCGCCAGCCGCCAACCGTATTGCGGTGGCCATTGGCGTCGGCGTCACCCTCGAAGCCTTCGAGGATGTTGTAGGCGTTGCTGTAACCGGCTTCGGCCGCGGCCGCGGCCGCGCCGTGCGAACGTCCGCCGCTGCGGCACAGGAACATGACCAGCGCCTCCGGATCGACCTGGTGCTTCAGCTGGGTCAGGAAATCCGGGTTGCGCTGACCGTTGGACATATTCCACTCGATCTGCACCGAATCCGGCACCTCGCCGACCCATTGCCATTCGGCCGACGTGCGCACGTCAACGATGCGGGCGCCGGGGGCCAGTTTCAACAGTTCGTGTGCTTCGGTCGGTGTGACCGCGCCGGCATAGGGCAGTTGCAGCTGTTGCGCGCGCTCGCGCGCGAGTCCGAGGATTTGTCCGAGTGTTGCCATGGCGTACGCCCATCTATTGAATGGACGGAAGTATATAGCGCGCCATTCCTGCGGACAGGAAGGCACCGAAGTGGTGCGTTGCGTTTGTTGGCTTCCCCATGTTGGTGCGTTGCTGCGCCTGTTTTGTGCATGTCACCGGCCGCAAGCCCGCATGTGGCACAATCACAAGGTTGAAATGATCGCGTGGCACGGGTTCTGCTTCAGGCCGCGCAGCAGGAAAAGTCGCAGCCGGGGCGTACCCTCGATCGGGTCGTTCGCCATGGCTGCGCCGGAGCTGTCGTCGGACACCGGCGACGGCTCGTCGTGACCCTTCAAGCCGACTGTTGCACATACATACCTCGTAGGAGAGATTCATGACCACCGCGAAGCAGGTTCTCGACATCATCAAGGAAAAGGAAGTCAAGTTCGTCGACTTCCGTTTCACCGACACCCGTGGCAAGGAACAGCACGTCGGCGTGCCCATCAGCGCGTTCGGCGAAGACAAGTTCACCGAAGGTCACGCGTTTGATGGTTCGTCGATCGCCGGCTGGAAGGGCATCCAGGCTTCCGACATGCTGTTGATGCCGGATCCGGAAACCGCCTTCATCGACCCGTTCTTCGACGA
The DNA here is from genome assembly GCF_059552495.1 of Methyloversatilis sp. S146-33. The sequence continues at coordinate 74,497 of NZ_JCANOT010000019.1, read as the reverse complement.
AACCACGCTGGTCATCAGCTGCGACGTGGTCGAACCGTCGGACGGCAAGGGCTACGACCGTGACCCGCGCTCGATCGCCAAGCGCGCCGAGGCCTACCTGAAGTCCTCCGGCCTGGGCGACACCGCCTACTTCGGTCCGGAACCCGAATTCTTCATCTTCGACAGCGTCGAGTGGAACATCGACATGTCGGGCTGCCGCGTGCAGATCTTCTCGGAAGAGGCCGCCTGGTCGTCGGGCGAGAAGTTCGAGAGCGGCAACACCGGTCACCGTCCGGCAGTGAAGGGCGGCTACTTCCCGGTTCCGCCGGTCGATTCGCACAACGACATCCGTGCCGCCATGGTGCTGGCACTGGAAGCCGTCGGCATCCCGGTCGAAGTGCATCACCACGAAGTGGCGACCGCCGGCCAGAACGAGATCGGCACCAAGTTCAATACCCTGGTCCGCCGCGCCGACTGGACGCAGACGCTGAAGTACATCGTGCACAACGTCGCTCACAGCTACGGCAAGACCGCGACCTTCATGCCCAAGCCCATCGTCGGTGACAACGGCTCCGGCATGCACGTTCACCAGTCGATCTGGAAGGACGGCAAGAACCTGTTCGCGGGCAACGGCTACGCCGGTCTGTCCGAGTTCGCGCTGTACTACATCGGCGGCATCATCAAGCACGCCAAGGCGCTGAACGCGATCACCAACCCGGGTACCAACTCGTACAAGCGTCTGGTTCCGCACTACGAAGCACCGGTCAAGCTGGCCTACTCGGCGCGCAACCGCTCGGCTTCGATCCGCATCCCGCACGTCGCTTCGGACAAGGCCCGTCGCATCGAAACCCGCTTCCCGGATCCGCTGGCCAACCCCTACCTGTGCTTCGCCGCACTGATGATGGCGGGCCTGGATGGCGTGCAGAACAAGATCCACCCGGGCGACCCGGCCGACAAGAACCTGTACGACCTGCCGCCGGAAGAGGACAAGCTGATCCCGACCGTCTGCGCCAGCCTGGACGAAGCACTGGCCGCGCTGGAAGCCGACCATGCCTTCCTGACCAAGGGTGGCGTGTTCTCGGAAGACTTCATCGCTGCCTACATCGAACTGAAGATGGGCGAAGTCAACCGCACCCGCATGACGACCCACCCGGTCGAGTTCGAGATGTACTACAGCCTCTGATCCGGTTTTCCGGAACGCGTGTCGGCGCCAGCCGCACGCGTGGCGTTGAAGGTCGGGACGGCATGTGCGTTCCGGCCCGAGAAAAAGGACGGCAACTTGCCGTCCTTTTTCATTGTCACTGCGCGGGCGGGCGTCCTACACTCGCCCGGCAATGACCCGATCCGTTCTGGTGACCCACATGTTCCGAGGTTTCAACCGCATCCTGATTGCCACCGCGGCCGCGCTTGCGGCGCTGCCGGCATCGGCTGACGTCTATAAGTGCGTCGATGCCGATGGTCACGTCACCTATACCAACGACAAGTCGCGTGCGCGCGGATGCAAGCTGCTGTCCAGCGAAATGCCGGTCAGTTCGGTGCCCGGGCCGGCGGCGACTCAGCCCAAGCCGGCCGCCCCATCGGGCGGATTTCCGAGCGTCAGCGGCGACCAGCAGAAGGCGCGCGACAGCGAACGCCGGCGCATACTCGAAGCCGAGCTCGACACCGAAACGAAGAATCTCGAAGCGGCGCGCAAGGCGCTCACCGAGGGCGAAGCGGTGCGACTGGGCGATGAGCGCAACTACCAGAAGTATCTCGATCGCATCCAGGGGCTCAAGGACAATGTCGCTCTGCACGAACGCAACGTCGACGCGCTGCGCAAGGAGATTTCCAAACTGCCCTGAGCGTCCCGCGCGCTCCGGCGCATCGGCCCTGGCGCGCTTCTTGCGTGATTTGGCGCCATGAGCCTGCCTTCGCCCCGTACCCCCACCCGCGTCTGGCCCGACCGATTCAACGGGCTCGAACTTCTCGCCAGCGCGGTTGCGCTGCTCGACGCTGAACGCAACATCGTCTATCTGAATCCGGCCGCGGAAAACCTGTTCGCAGTCAGTTCGTCAAAGCTGGTCGGCAAGCACTGCGAACGCCTGATCGGCCCCGATCACGGCCTGGACACCGCACTGGACAATGCGTTGGCCAAGGACTGGAGCTATACCGGCCACAACCTCACGGTGCAGCGTCTGCTCGGCGGTCCGCTGCAGCTCGACTGCACGGTGTCGCCGGTGCATGCCGATGCCGCTCGCATCCTGCTCGAGTTCCGTCCGATCGACCAGCAACTGCGCGTTGCGCGCGAGGAACAGCTGCTGCAGCAGCAACAGGCCAACCGCGAGCTGATCCGCAACCTCGCGCATGAAATCAAGAACCCGCTGGGTGGCATCCGCGGTGCCGCACAGCTGCTGGAAGGCGAACTGGAGCGGCCCGACCAGCGCGAGTACACGCAGGTCATCATCAAGGAATCGGACCGCCTGCAGGATCTGATGAACCGGCTGCTGCATTCGCACCGCGCGATGCAGGTCAGTTCGGTCAGCGTGCACGAGGTGCTGGAGCGCGTGCGCCTGCTGATCGGCGCCGAATTCCCGAAGGTAAAGGTGCAGCGCGACTATGACACCAGCCTGCCCGATCTGGTGGCCGACCGCGAACAGCTGATTCAGGTGGTGCTCAACATCGCCCGCAACGCGGCGCAGGCGATGCAGGGCGACGGCGTGATTCGGCTGCGTACGCGCGCCTACCGCCAGGCCACCCTGGTGAAGCGGCGCCACAAGCTGGCACTCGAATTGCAAGTGATCGACAACGGCCCCGGCATCCCGGAGGAGCTGCTCGATCGCATCTTCTATCCGCTGGTGTCCGGCCGCGATGGCGGCACCGGCCTCGGGCTGACGCTGGCGCAGAGCTTCGTGCACCAGCACCACGGCACCATCGAGGTGCAGAGCCGGCCCGGCCATACAGTTTTCACAATACTTCTGCCCTTCAAGCAGGGCACGACGGAGAAGCCATGAATCCGGTCTGGATCGTCGATGACGACCGCTCGATACGATGGGTGCTGGAAAAGGCCCTCGCACGCGAGTCCATTCCCTTTGAAGCCTATTCCACCGCGCAGGAGGCGCTCGATGCGCTCGACGCCGGTGGCCAGCCGCAGGTGCTGGTGTCCGACATCCGCATGCCGGGCGAGTCCGGATTGTCTCTGCTGGAGAAGGTGAAGGCGCGTCACCCTAGTCTGCCGGTCATCATCATGACCGCGTATTCGGATCTCGACAGCGCGGTCGCCGCGTTCCAGGGCGGCGCCTTCGAATACCTGCCCAAGCCTTTCGACGTCGACCACGCGATCGAACTCGTCCGGCGTGCAATCGAAGAAAGCATGCACCAGGGTGGGGCGCCGGCGGAAGCCGACATGGCGCCGGAAATCCTCGGCAAGGCGGCGTCGATGCAGGACGTGTTTCGTGCCATCGGCCGGCTCGCCCAGAGTCACGCCACGGTGCTGATCAACGGCGAGTCGGGCACCGGCAAGGAACTGGTGGCGCGTGCGCTGCACCGGCACAGCCCGCGGCGCGAAGCGCCCTTCATCGCGATCAATACCGCCGCCATCCCGCGCGACCTGCTCGAATCCGAACTGTTCGCCCACGAGCGCGGTGCCTTCACCGGTGCCACCGCGAAGCGGCGCGGACGCTTCGAGCAGACCTACGGCGGCACGCTCTTCCTCGACGAAATCGGCGATATGCCGCCGGAACTGCAGACCCGCCTGCTGCGCGTGCTGTCCGACGGCCACTTCTACCGCGTCGGCGGCCATTCGCCGATCAAGTCGAATGTGCGCGTCATTGCGGCGACCCACCAGAACCTTGAAGACCGGGTGAAGCAGGGCCTGTTCCGCGAGGATCTGTTCCACCGGCTCAACGTGATCCGGCTGCGCATTCCGCCGCTGCGCGAGCGGCGCGAGGACATCGTGCTGCTGGCCCAGCACTTCATGACGAAGAGCGCGCAGGAACTGGGCGTCGATGCCAAGCGCCTGTCCGAGCCGGCGATGCGTTACCTGCAGGGGCTGGATTTCCCGGGCAATGTGCGCCAGCTGGAAAACCTGTGCCACTGGCTCACCGTGATGGCGCCCGGCCAGACGGTGGACGTGAAGGATCTGCCGGCCGAACTGCGCGCCCAGCCGGCGCGTGAAGTGACCGGCGACTGGGTCGCTTCGCTCGCCGCCGAGGTCGATCGCCTGATCGCGCTGAAGCAGCCGGCATTGTTCGACCATCTGGTGCAGGAGTTCGAGCGCACGCTGATCCGCCGCGCGCTGGCCAGCACCGGCGGCCGACGCATCGAGTCGGCGCAGCTGCTGGGCATCGGGCGCAACACCATCACGCGCAAGATCCAGGAGCTGAACATCGAAGGCGGACGCGACGCCGACGGCGACAGCGAGTGAGTGCGCAGCCGGGCGTCGGCCCGGCTCCGCGGCTACAATCCGCCGCATGACTGCCGACGACGCCTCCACCCTCGCCGAAGCACTGCGCGACCGCGCACCCTCCGTACCCGCCGACTGGCGCGTCGACGTCTGTGCGCGCACCGAAAGCACCAACAGCGACCTGCTGGAGCGCCGCGACGGCGTGCCGTGCGCGCTGTTCGCGCTGGCGCAGACCGGTGGCCGTGGTCGCCGTGGCCGCAGCTGGACGGCCCTGCCCGGCGACAGCCTCACCTTCTCGCTGCGCGTGCGCTTCGACGGTCGCGCCGACCGGCTGTCCGGTCTCAGCCTCGCGGTCGGCGTCGCGCTGGCCGAGGCGCTGACGGCACAGGGTTTCGATGGGCTGGCACTGAAGTGGCCGAACGACCTGATGCGCGCCACCGGGCCGGGCGTCGGCAAGCTGGGTGGCGTGCTGATCGAACTGGCGTCGACGCCGACGCACACCGATGCGGTGATCGGCGTCGGAATCAATCTGGCGCTGCCGCCGTCGGGCCACTACGCGCTGCCGACAGCCGCCCTGTTCGACGGCACGCCGCCGCAGCCGGACTGGCTGCGCATCGCTGCCGCCGCACTCGACGCGCTGGCCGCAGCGCTGCCGGTATTTGCCGCGCAGGGTTTCTCTGCCTTCGTCGAACGCTGGAACCGACTCAATCTGCATGCCGGGTGCGCGGTCGAGGTCGAAGGTGAAATGCGCGCGCTGGGCGGCCTGTGCGTGGGTGCCGACGCCGACGGCGCGCTGCTGCTCGACTGTGGTGACCGCCTTGAGCGCGTGCTGGCGGGCGACGTGTCGCTGCGCGCGCCGGTCCGGAACTGAGTCCATGGTGCTGCTGATCGATGCCGGCAACAGCCGGATCAAATGGGCGTGGCTGCAGGGCGACGCACCGGGTACCGAATCGGGCATCGACGTCGCCGACATCGATGGCGCGCCGCTCGCCTCGGCCTGGCGCAACGCGACGGCCGCGGTCTATACCTGCGTCGCCGGCGACGCGGTCGATGCCGCGCTGCGCGCCGCGCTGCCGCACGGCTGTGTGGCGCATCGCGTGCTGTCGCAGTCGGCGGCCTGCGGCATCACCAATATGTATGCGACCCCGTCGCGCCTCGGCGCCGACCGCTGGGCGGCGCTGATCGGCGCGCGCACGCTGGCGGCCGGTCCGCTCGTGGTGGCGACCGCGGGGACCGCCACCACGGTCGACGTGCTCGACGCCGACAACCGCTTTCTCGGTGGTTACATCCTGCCTGGCCTGCACCTGATGCTCGAATCGCTGGCGCGCAACACGGCCGGTCTGCCGCACGCGCAGGGTGCGCCGGTCGAGTGGCCGCGCAATACCGACGATGCCATCCACAACGGCTGCGCCGGCGCGCAGGCGGCGTTGATCGAGCGCGTGCAGGCGCGGCTTGGCGCCGATGCCACCATCCTGCTGTCGGGCGGTGGTGCCGAGGCGCTGTCGCCCTACCTGGTCTGTGCACACCGCCGCGTCGACAATCTGGTGCTGCGCGGGCTGGCCCGCGTCGCGGCGGATGTGATGAAATGACGGATCACTGCTTCGCGCTGCGTCCGTCATTGCGCTGATACCGATGCGTCTCGCCTTCCTCCTCCTGCTGTTGATCAATATCGCGCTGTGGCCCTTTGCGTCCGGCATGCTGGCGCTGGGCAGCGACGGCGCCGAGCCCTTGCGCCTGACCAGCCAGATCGATCCCGAGCGCATCCGCGTCCTGCCGGTTGACGGTGGCGCAGCGGCGCCGGTGGTGGCCATTGCGCCGGTCGTCGCGAGCGAACCGGCGGCCACGGACGCCGAAGCGACGCCTTCCGCCGTCTGTCGCGTGCTGACCGGATTCACCCGCGAACAGGCCGACCAGTTCGTCGTCCGGGCGCGCGAGGCCTATCCGGCTGTGCAACTCGCCGAGAGCGAGCAGCCGGGCAGCCCGTCGTGGTGGGTGCATATCCCCGATCTCGCGACGCGCCAGTTGGCCGATCGCAAGCAGGCCGAACTGCGCGCGCTGGGCGTGCGCGAGATGGCGTTGATGCCGGATGCCGACGGTCAGAAATTCGCCATTTCGCTCGGTCTGTTCAAGACCGAAACGGCGGCGAAGGAGCTGATGTCCGGCCTGAACGGGCTGGGGGTGCGCAGCGCGCGCATCTCGATGCGCGAGGGCAAGGCCGGACGCCTGCGCCTGGAGCTGCGCGGCGGCGACGCCGAACTGACGGCATTGCTGGCCGAGCCGCTGGCGACCGTCGACGGTGTCGAGGCGGCGGACTGCCCATGACTTTCGTGGTCGGTCTGACCGGTGGCATCGGCAGTGGCAAGTCGACGGTGGCCGATCTGTTCGTCGCGCACGGCGCCGGACTGGTCGATACCGATGCCATCGCGCATGCGCTGACCGCACCGGGCGGTGCCGCGATCGAGCCGCTGCGCGCAACCTTCGGCGACGACTTCATCGCTGCCGATGGCGCGCTCGACCGCGCCCGCATGCGTGCCCACGTATTCGCCGATCCCTCCGCCCGCAGTCGGCTCGAAGCGCTGCTGCATCCGCTGATCCGCGCCGAATCCCGCCGCCGGGTCGAGGCCAGCGATGCACCTTATGTCGTGCTGGCCGTACCGCTGCTGGTCGAGGCCGGCAACTGGCGCGAGCGCTGCGACCGCGTCCTGGTTGTCGATTGCCCGGTCGAGCAGCAGCGCGTGCGCGCGATGGCGCGCAGCGGCCTGACGGCCGAGGAGGCGGACCGCATCATCGCCGCCCAGGCGACGCGGGCGCAGCGGCTGGCGGCGGCCGACGACGTGATCGACAACAGCGGTCCGGCGGCAACGCTGCCGGCCCGGGTGGACGCGCTGCATCGTCGCTATCTGGCACTGGCTGCAGCAGAAAAGCCCGCCGGAGCGTTGTGACTGTGCGGCTTTTCGGTCAGAATCATCAGAATTTGCTTGAACTTGTGCCGGACAAGCCCCTGTGATCACTTACGAATATCCTCTGAACGAGCGCATACGCACGCTGTTGCGCCTGGAGGATCTGTTCGAGCGCACGCAGCATTTCATGCGCAGCGACGGGGCGCACGAACACCATGTCGCACTGGTGAGCCTGTTCGAAATTCTCGAAGTCGCTTCACGGGCCGATCTCAAGGTCGATCTGGTGCAGGAGCTTGAGCGCCAGCGCCAGACGCTGATGTCCTTCCGCAACAACCCCGACATTTCCGAAGAGGCGCTGTCCGGCGCGCTGTACGAGATCGAACAGGCCAGTGCCGCGCTGCTCGCGATGGCCGGCAAGATCGGTCAGTACCTGCGCGAGAACGAGTGGCTGATGAGCATCAAGAGCCGCGCCGCGATTCCGGGCGGGCTGTGCGAATTCGATCTGCCGTCCTACCACTACTGGCGGCATCGCGAGGCGTCGGCGCGGCAGGCCGATCTGGCCAGCTGGCTGAACCCGATGCTGCCCATCCGTGACGGTCTCACCATCGTGCTGCGCCTGCTGCGCGCCAGCGGGCGGCCGGAGCGGCAGATCGCCGGCAACGGCGCGTTCCAGATGATGATGGGGGGCAAGTCGGCGCAGATGCTGCGCCTGCGCGTGCCGCTGAACGAGCCCTTCACACCCGAGATCAGCGCCAACAAGTACGCGCTGAACATCCGTTTCATCGCGCATGGCGGCCACGCCCGTCCGCGCGTCACCGACACCGACGTCGGCTTCGAACTGACCTTCTGCAATCTGTGAGCACGTCCGCAACACCCCCCGCCGGCCGCATGGTGGTCTGCCCGCGCTGTGGCGAACCCGCGTTGTACGCGCCCTCCAACCCGGCGCGACCCTTCTGCAGCATGCGCTGCAAGCAGATCGACCTCGGTGCCTGGGCGAACGAGGAATACCGCGTCCCCGACACCACGCCTGAACTGCCACCCGACGACGACCCGGCCTGAGCCCGGGCGGGGCTTCTGTGGGAGGGGTCTTCTGACCCCGACAGCAGCCTCTATCGAAGTCGCCGGACCGCTGTGGCCGCGACACGGCCAAGGCCGCTCCTGAGGCAACACGGTCGATCCGCCGTCGCGGCGGACTACTCCAGCCTGAACACGACCGGCAGCAGCAGTTCGCGCGCACCGCCGGCGTCGATGCGGCCGATCTGGCGGGCGGCGTCGAGGGCGGCGCGGTCGAGCAGCGGGTGACCGCTGCCGGCCAGCACGGCGGCGTCGATCACGCGGCCGGAGTCGTCGAGCACCAGACGCAGTCTCACTTCGCCTTCGAGCCCGCGGTCTATCGCTTCCGGCGGATAGAACACGTGCTTGTTCAACTGCCGTTGCGCGCGCTCGCGCGCCCGGGCGTTGGCGACCGGAGCCGCGCGTGGCGCGGCCACGACGGCCGGCGCCGGTGGCGCCTCGTCGGCGCGCTCGCTGCGCGTGTCCTTCAGCAGCGGCGTGACCGCCGGCGGCTCCGGCTGCGTTTCGGCCGGACGCGGCGCGAGCAGGCGGGCCTGCAGTCGCTCGACCGTCGGCGCCGCCGGCGCGTCGGACGCGCGGGGCCAGAGCAGCAGAGCGGCGTGCAGCAGTGCGGACAGTGCAAGTGCGAAAGGAAGTTTCAGGCGGGACAAACCGTCAGGCGGGGTCGGTAAACTCCTTCCCATTTTGCCGCAGCCGCGCCGGCGCGACTGCGGCCCTCACAAGGACTCACGATTTGAAAGCGGCCGCACGCGCGCTGATCACCGTCAGCGCAGCCTTCCTCATGGCATCGGCTCAGGCCGAACTGCCCGATCCTTCACGCTTCGGACGGGCGATGGAAATGGGCGACATCCGTTCCGCGTCCCGCTGGCTGGACGAGGGGCTGCCGCCCGATTTCGAGGCCGACGTCACCGGCAGCGGGCTGATGATCGCGGCGGCCGAGGGCAATATCCGGCTGATGGAGCTGTTCGTCGAGCGCGGCGCCAATATCGACTACGTCAGCCGAATCGGCGAACAGGCGATCGCGCTGGCGGCATGGAAAGGTCATCAGAAGGCGGTCGAGTGGCTGATCGAGCGCGGTGCGTCGCTCAATCCGCCGGACAAGACCTGGAGCGCGCTGCATTACGCCGCCTTCGCCGGCAAGACGCGCATCGTCGATCTGCTGCTGCGCAATGGCGCGAAGCTCGACGCGCGTGCGCCGAATCTGGCGACGCCGCTGATGATGGCGGTGCGCGAGGGCAACGAGGGCATCGTGAAGGCGCTGGTCGACGCCGGCGCCAGCACCACCGCGGTGTCCGACCGTGGCGAGAACGCGCTGGCCTGGGCGCTGCGCTACAACCGGCTGAAGATCGCGACGCTGGTGGCACCGCCGGAGAACGTGGCCGAGGCGGTCAGCGCACCGCCGGTGGCCGCACCTACGCCGCCGCCGCAGGCATCGATCCCGGCGCCACCCGAAGTGAGCGAACTGCTGAACAAGCTGCGTCAGGCCGAGGCCCAGGGCAAGCCGACCGAAGCCTTGCGCCGCCAGTTCATGGCGGCGGTCGAGCGGCATCGCAAGGCGTCGGCGAAACAGACGGTGAAGGCGGCGCCGTCCGCGCTGGTCATTTCGGCGAAGCGCGGCAAGGCCGGTGCCGAGCGCGCCGAACTGGTCGCCGGCGCGGCGACGCCGGCGGTGCAGACCCTGGCCGAGGACGCCGGCGCGGTCGACATCCTGCGCGCCATCCAGGCGGCGCAGGCGAAAGGGCAGCCGACCGAAGAACTGCGCCGCCGCTTCAGGGCCGAGGTGGACAAGCTCCGGCAGTCAGCGCAGTGACCGCCGCGTGATGCGACAGGAACACCCGGCCGCCCAGATGGGGCAGCAGGTCAGTGCGTTCCAGCTTGTCCATCACCGGACCCTTCACTTCCGACAGGTGCAGCAGCACCCCCATGTCCTTCAGGCGGTGCACCACGCTCTCCAGCATTTCGAGCGCGCTGGCGTCGATGTCGTTGACCGCCGAACACATCAGCACCACGTTGCGCACTGACGGTTGCGCGGCCACCAGCGCCAGGATGCGGTCCTCCACCTGGCGTGCGTTCATGAAGTTCAGACCTTCGTCGACGCGCAGGCCGATCAGCGACGGATCGGTATCGACCGCGTGGCGCTCGACGTTGCGGTAGTGCTCGGTACCGGGCACCCGGCCGACCACCGCCATGTGCGGGCGGCTGGCGTGCCACAGGTGATTCAGCAGTGTCAGCACGACGCCGGCGCTGACGCCGGCTTCCACGCCGAACAGCAGGGTGACGACCAGCGTCGTGGCGGCCGCAAGGAAGTCGGGCGGCGAGCTGCGCCAGGTGCGACGCAGCGTGTCGGTATCGACCAGCGTCAGGATGGCCACGACGATGGTGGCGGCCAGCGTCGCCTGCGGCAGGTAGTGCAGCGCCGGCGTCAGCGTCAGCGACGCCAGCGCGATGCCGACCGCGGTGAACGCGCCGGCTGCCGGCGTGGCTGCGCCGGCATCGAAATTGACCACCGAACGCGACAGCCCGCCGGTTACCGGATAGCCGCCGGTCGCCGCTGCCGCCAGATTGGCCGCGCCGAGGCCGATCAGCTCCTGGTCCGGCTCGATGCGCAGCCGGCGCTTGGCGGCGAAGGTCTGTGCCACCGACACCGATTCGACGAAACCGATGATGCTGATCAGCAGCGCCGGCAGTGCCAGCTGCGACAGCAGCGCCGGATCGAGTGAGGGCATGGTCAGCGGTGGCAGCCCGGCCGGAATGTCGCCCACCTTGCGCACGCCCGCCTTGTCCAGTTGCAGCGCCCACATCAGCAGCGTGCTGCCGAGCACGGCCAGCACCGGCCCGGCCTTGGCACAGGTATCGGCGGTGCGCGCTCCGGCGCCGAGCCGCACGAGCAGCGGCTTGAGGCGCGTCCGTGTCCAGTAGAGGAAGACCAGCACGCCGGCGCCGAGCGCCGCGGTCGGCAGATGAGTGGCGGGCAGCCCGGCGAGCAGCGTCGGCAGCAGTTCCGGCAGCGTGTCGCCGTCGGCGCGGATGCCCAGCAGGTGCTTGAGCTGGCTCAGCGTAATCAGCAACGCGGACGCGGTGAGAAAGCCCGATACCACCGGGTGGCTCAGGAAGCTGGCGAGAAAGCCCAGCCGCAGCACACCCATCGCGATGAGCATGACGCCGGACAGCGCGGCCAGCGTCAGCGCCGCCTGCAGCCGCGCCGCCTCGTCGGCGATGTCCAGTCCGCCGACTGCCGCCGCCGTCATCAGCGACACCACCGCGACCGGGCCGACCGACAGCGCGTGACTGCTGCCGAACAGCGCGTAGGCGAACAGCGGTGCGATGCTCGCGTACAGACCGATGTGCGGCGGCAGGCCGGCGAGCTGGGCGTAGGCCAGGCTCTGCGGGATCAGCATCAGCGTCACGATGAGCGAAGCCAGCAGGTCGGCGCCGAAGGCCGGGCGGTCGTAGCGCGGTGCCCAGTCGAGCACCGGCAGCCAGCGCGCCAGACCGCGCACGCGGCGGGCCGGTGCGTGCGTGGCCTTCCGTGCAGCCTGGCCGTCGGGGTGCGAAGTTCCGCTGTTCACGGCGTCGATTGTGCCGCGCCCGCTGGCCTTCGCGTCAGAGTGCATCGAGCGGAATCTTCAGATAACGCGTGCCATTGTCCTCGGGCGGCGGCAGATGGCCGGCGCGCATATTCACCTGCACCGACGGCAGGATGAGCACCGGCATGTCCAGCGTCGCGTCGCGCGCGGTGCGCATGGCGACGAAGTCGTCCTCCGATATGCCGTCATGGACGTGGATGTTGTGTGCGCGTTCGGCGGCCACCGTCGTTTCCCAGCGCGGCGCGCGGCCGTCCGGCATGTAGTCGTGACACATGAACAGCCGGGTTTCCGGCGGCAGCGCCAGCAGCGTGCGGATGGAGCGATACAGCGTGCGCGCATCCCCGCCCGGGAAGTCGCAGCGTGCGGTGCCGTAGTCCGGCATGAACAGCGTGTCGCCGACGAAGGCGGCGTCCTCGATCAGGTAGGACATGCAGGCCGGCGTGTGCCCCGGCGTATGCAGTGCGCGCGCCTGCAGGCTGCCTATCTTGAAGGTTTCGCCATCGCGGAACAGATGGTCGAACTGGCTGCCGTCGCGTTCGAATTCGGTGCCGGCGTTGAACAGCTTGCCGAACACCCGCTGCACGGTGACGATGTGTTCGCCGATGCCCAGCCGGCCGCCCAGCTGCTGCTTGATCCACGGTGCGGCCGACAGGTGGTCGGCATGGACGTGGGTTTCCAGTATCCATTCCAGCCGCGCGCCCAGTTCGCGTACGCGGGCGATGATGCGATCGGCCGAAGCGGTCGAGGTGCGCCCCGACTTGGGGTCGTAGTCGAGCACGCTGTCGACCACGGCGCAGGCCAGGGTGGCACGGTCGAACACGATGTAGCTCACCGTGTTGGTTGCTTCGTCGAAGAAGCTTTCGATCTGCAGGCTGTCTCGGGTCATGGGTCGGTTCTTCCTCCTGTGCGGCCGGAATGCCGTCCGGCGCTGCGGTACGGGACGATGTATAGCCCCTCTGCCGTCTCCCGATCCGTAACCTAGGTCACCCTGCGCCGTGCCACGGGGGCCATCGTGCCCCGGTAATGGCCCCGAAGGGGTAGGCTCCAAGCTTGGTCAAGATGTGCGGCCGCCGGCCGATAACAAGGGGTCACCGGTGCGCACGCGGGCGGCCCCGTCCTGTCGACGGATCCGATGCCGGATGCCCCGCGCCAAAGAGAATACAGCCGATGCAAGAACCACCGTTCGAACAGGACACTGTTGCCTTCCAGCGTCGCTTCGTCGCGCTGGTCGCGATCTGGGTCGTCCTTTGTGCGCTGGTCACGCTGTTCGCGGCGCGCAGCGCCAGCCACGAATACCTGCTCGACGCGCAGGCGCGCAGCGCGCTGCGCCTGGACAGCCTGAACGAGTCGCTGTCCTCCACCTTCCGTCAGTTGGCCGCATTGCCGGTGACCCTGGCGCGGCAGGATGCGCTGCAGAAGTATCTGGCGGCGCAGGCGGGCGAACAGGCGATCCGCGCGCTGCCGCCCGGTCCGGCGCTCCGGCAGCATCTGATGGAACGGCGCGACGCGCTCGGCGTGAGCAGCCTGCTCAACGCCGTCGCGCAGGATTTCAATCTCGGGCTGGTCTATCTGCTGGACGCCGACGGCAATGCCATCGCCGACAGCGGTTTCCACCTGCCGTACGCGGTGCTCGGGCTCAATTACGCCGATCGCGAGTACTTCCGTCAGGCGGTCGACGGCGGGACCGGACTGCAGTACCTGATGGGGCGCACGACGAATGTGCCCGGCTTCTACTTCTCGGCGCGGGTGGACGTGGTCGGGCGCCCGCCCGGCGTACTCGTGCTGAAGCAGGACGCCGAGACGATGCGCCATCTGTTCGGCGGCTACGACCAGCTGGCACTGATGGCCGATAACAATGGCGTGATCGTGCTGGGGTCGCCGCCCGAACTGGTGCTCAAGCGCTTCGCGCCGGCGATCGACGATCCGATCGACGACGCCACCCTGAAGGCGCGCTACGGTGTGGTACCGCCGGTGCTGCCGTGGCAGGGCGACGAAACCCGGCTGGACGACGGCACGACGGCGCATCTGCAGGTGGTGGACGGCCTGCGCCATCTGGTGCTCGGACGCGCGATGGATGACTCGCCCTACACCGTCTGGGTGCTGCTCCCGCTGCGCGAGGAGGCAGCCCTGTGGCGGCGCCACATCGCCGGTGGCCTCGTGGTCGGCCTGCTCGGGCTGGCGCTGATCGCGCTGTGGTTCCGGCGCGAACGGCAGAATATCGACACCCAGCGCACGCGCCGCGAATTGCTCGAACTGGCCAATGCGCTGCCGCTCACCGTGTTCCGCTATCACCGCCCGCTGGGCCGCGGCGGACGCTTCGCCTTTATCGGTCACGGCGTCGAGGCGCTGTTCGGGCGCACGCCGGAACAGGTTGCCGACGACCCAGGCGCGCTGTGGCGCGCCTGCGGCATCGACGACGACAGCCCGCCGGTGCGTTCGCGTGAGCTGCAGGTGCGGACGCCGTCCGGCCCGCGCTGGCTGCGGGTGGACAGCACGCCGATGCCCGACGGCCGCGGCGGTACGATCTACAACGGCTACTGGCTCGACATCACCGAACGCAAGCTCGGCGAAGCCAAGTTCCGCGCGCTGTTCGAGCACTCCTTCGACAGCTATTTCTTCTACGACGAGGACGATGGCGTCATCAGCTGCAACCCGGCCACGCTGGCGCTGTTCGGCCTGCCGTCGGAAGAGGCGCTACGTGGCCGCGTGCCGTGGAACACACCACTGTCGCCGGCGCGCCAGCCCGACGGCGAATCGAGCGCCGTCGCCGCGCGCCGTCTGTTGTCGGACGCCAGCGAGGCGGGGCGGCCACAGATGCGCGAATGGCAGTTTGCCGGCGCCGGCGATCGCGTCTTCACGGTCGAACTGGCGGTCATCCCCATCCAGCAGGGCTCGCGCCGGCTGTACTGCCTGATCGCGCACGACGTGACGCTGAAGAAGGAAGCCGAGGCCGCGATGCTGCGCGCACGCGATGCCGCCGAGGCGGCGGCGCAGCTGAAGTCCAGCTTCCTCGCCAACATGTCGCACGAAATCCGCACGCCGATGAATGCCATCCTCGGCATGACCCATCTGGCGCTGCGCGACGACATGTCGCCGCGCCAGCGCAACTACATCGAGAAGGCACACCGCTCGGCGCACGGCCTGCTGGCCATCCTCAACGACATCCTCGACCTGTCGAAGATCGAGTCTGGCCGCCTCGACATCGAGCACATCGACTTCCGGCTCGACACGGTGATCAACCACATGGTGGACGTGATCGGCGTCAGGGCGGAGGAGAAGGGGCTGGAACTGCTGTTCAGCGCCGAACCCGGGCTGCCGACGGCGCTGATCGGCGACCCGGTGCGACTCGGTCAGGTGCTGATCAATCTCGGCAGCAACGCGATCAAGTTCACCGAGCACGGCGACGTGATCATCGGTGTCGAACTGCAGGCGCGCGACGAACGCGCGGTCGAACTGCACTTCACGGTGCGCGATTCCGGCATCGGCATGGACGAGGCGCAGATCGCGCGCCTGTTCCAGCCCTTCACCCAGGCCGACAGCTCGATCACCCGCCGTTACGGCGGCACCGGCCTCGGGCTCACCATTTCGCGCCAGCTGGTCGAACTGATGGGCGGCCGTATCTGGGTGGACAGCGAACCCGGTCGCGGCTCGACCTTTCACTTCACCGCCCGCTTCGGTCTGCAGGCCAGCGCCGACGCCGTACCCGAGCGCCTGGCCGACACCATGCCCGGGTCGCACGTGCTGGTGGTCGATGACCACCCGGGCGCGCGTGATGTACTGGCGGCACTCTGTCGCGGCATCGGCCTCGAAGTCGACGTCGCCAGCGGTGGCGACGAGGCGCTGGACATGCTGGCCGCCGACGCAGGACGGCACGGTCTCATGCTGATCGACTGGAAGATGCCCGGCATGGACGGCGTGCGCCTCGCCGAGGAATTGCGGCGCCGCTGGCCGCAGCGCAGCATGCGGCTCATCCTGGTCACCGCGCTGGGCCGCGACGACGTCGCCACGCAGTCGGCCGGCCGCCATTTCGAGGCGGTGCTGCACAAGCCGGTCACCCCGTCGGCGCTGCTCGACGCGGTGTCGCAGGCCTACGGCCGGCGCGCCGACGCGCACGCCCCGACGCCCGGCGACGAACGGCTGGAAGCCAGCATGGCGGCGGTAGCCGGTGCCCGCGTGCTGCTGGTCGAGGACAACGAACTGAACCAGGAACTGGCGCACGACCTGCTCGAGCGCGCCGGCGTCGAGGTGGTGATCGCCGGCGACGGTCAGCAGGCGGTAGACCTGCTGGCTGGCGGCAGCCGCTTCGATGCGGTGCTGATGGATTGCCAGATGCCGGTGATGGACGGCTATACCGCCACCCGCACGCTGCGCGGCCTGCCTGGTCTGCAGAATCTGCCGGTGATCGCGATGACGGCCAGCGTGCTGGAGGCGGACCGCGCGCGCATGTACGACTGCGGCATGAACGACTGCATTCCCAAGCCGCTCGACGTGCCGCAGATGTTCGCCACGCTGGCGCGCTGGGTCCATCCGCAGCCCGGCGCCGACAGGCAGTCCGGCGCGGCGGCCCCGGCGACACCCGACGACGCGGTGCCCGCGCTGCCCGGCATCGACACCGCGGCCGGGCTGGCGCACTGCATGGGCAAGCCGCAGCTGTACCGGCGCGTGCTGCGCGCCTTCCTGCGCGGACAGCGCGATTTCGCCGCGCAGTTCGACGAGGCGCGCCGTGGACCGGACACGCAGGCGGCGGCGCGGCTGGCGCACACGCTGCGCGGCCTCGCCGGCACCGTGGGCGCGCACACGCTGCACGGGCTGGCGTCGGAACTGGAAGGGCTGCTGGCGCGCGAATCGGCCGACGCCGACATCGACGCCGCGGCGACGGCGCTCACCCGCGAGCTCGATGCGCTGATCGGCTCACTGCTGCCACATCCGTGGGTGGCCGACGAGGCCGTCGCCGACGGTGCACCGCCGGACCCCGGCCAGCTGGTGGAGCCCTTGCGCGCACTGGCGCAACTGATCGCCGACAGCGATGCCGAGGCGGTGGCACGCGCGCTCGAGCTGCAGCGCCTGCTGGCTGGATCGTCGCTGGAGTCGCTGGCCGCCTCGCTCGGCGATGCGCTGAAGCGCTACGACTTCGACCAGGCGAACGCTTGGCTGACCGCGCTGTACGAGCGCGCCGGCGTCCAGTCCTGAGGTCTCAGGCCGGTTGGGCGGCGCCTGCGCCGCTGTCGCCCGGTTCGGCCACCGGCACGTCGACGTCGGTCATCGGGCCGTGCGTGTCGGCGTAGGTGGCATTGATGCGCAGCATGTCCGGCAGCACCGACGGCAGCACCGCCATCAGTGCCGGGTCGAAGTGCAGGCCAGTGTTGCGGCCCATCACCTGCAGCGTTTCGTCGATCGGCATCGCCGGCTTGTACGGACGCGCGGTCATCAGCGCGTCGAACACGTCGGCAATCGCGACGATACGGCCGAACAGCGGAATGTCCTCACCGATCAGGCCGCGCGGGTAACCGCTGCCGTCGAAGCGTTCGTGGTGGGTGAGGGCGATGGTGCGGGCAGTCTGCAACAGTTCGTCGTCGTGCTCGCCGATGATTTCGGCGCCGATCTCCGGGTGCTGCCGCATTACCGCCCACTCCGCCTTGCTCAGCGGGCCCGGTTTCAGCAGCACGGCGTCGGGAATGCCGATCTTGCCGATGTCGTGCATCGACGCCGTGTTGAACAGCAGTTCGGTCGCTTCCGGCCCGAGGCCGATCGCCTGCGCGATCAGCCGCGCGTAATAGCTCATGCGGATGACGTGATTGCCGGTCTCGTTGTCGCGGAATTCGGCGGCGCGGCCGAGCCGGCGGATGATCTGCTGGCGTGACGCGAACAGTTCGGCGGTGCGCGCCCGCACGCGGTCTTCCAGCACCCGCGTCTGGTCGTACAGCGCCAGATGGGTGCGCACCCGCGCGGCGACGATGGGCGGGCTGATCGGCTTGGTGATGTAGTCGACCGCGCCCACCTCCAGCCCGAGGCGTTCGTCCTCGATCGAGGTCATCGCGGTGACGAAAATGATGGGAATGCCGCGCCGGTCCGGGTTGGCCTTGATGCGACGGCAGACGTCGTAACCGTTCATGCCGGGCATCATGATGTCGAGCAGGATGAGGTCCGGCGGCTCGGTCGAATTGACGATGGCCAGCGCCTTCTCGCCGCTGGTGGCCACCTTGACCCGGTAGTCCTGGCGCAGCAGGGCGCTCAGCAGGTCGATGTTTTCCGGCGTGTCGTCGGCAACCAGTATGGTCTGTCTGGTCGTCCGTCCCGCGCCCAGGTCTGCGTCCGTCACCGTCGTCTCCCGTAAGCCTTCGGCATGTTAATCACGGTTCGGTGATATCGGAACACCTGCGGTCGATGCAGTTCCCGCCCTGCGCGGGATGTACGGACGAAAAAAAACGGCGGGGACACCGCCGTTTTTCCTGTTGCAGCCGCGTATCAGCGGTTGGCAACGTACATCGTGATCTCGAAGCCGAAACGCAGGTCGGTGGCCTTCGGGGTTTCCCAGTTCATATCTCTCTCCGTCATGTTGTACTTCTTGAAAAACACAGCGGTTGCCGTGTCTGGATCAGAGTATGGACAGGGAGCGAAGGCGCGACCTCCAGCCGCCGCTGAAAACCGGGTCATGATTTTCATGACCCGGCGACGCCTCACTCCTTCGGCGCCGACTTCGGCTGGATGATGGCGCGCACGCGCTTGGACTGGTCTCCAGCCGACGGCACCGACTTGGCGTCGCCCGAATTGGTGACCGTGTAGTTCTCGCTGATCGAGTTGTACTCGATGTACTGGCCGCGCACTTCGTCGCCGCCGCTCTTTACGTGGGCGCGCACGAAGAAGCGGGTGATTTCGGTCTTGGCGTCGTGCTCGATGCGCTCCGCCTCGCCCTCCATCCACAGGTCCTGGCCCTCGCGCTTCTGGCGGAAGCGGGCGAGGCCGCCTTTGCCGCCGGTGGCCACACCCTTCTGGTAGCCGGTGGCGTCCTGAGTCACCACGACGCGGTTGGCCTTGATGGTGAGCGTGCCCTGGGTGAACACCACGTTGCCTTCGAAGGTGTGCGTGCGGGTGCGGTCATCGACCGTCACCTTGTCCGCTTCCAGATTGACCGGCTTTTCGCGGTCGGCGCGCTCGGCGCGGGCGGGCATGCTAAGGCCGACGGCCAGCACGAGGTTGAGCAGGATCAGGCCGGTGAGGGCAGGGCGCAGAGTCATGGGCGGCGGGTTCTTTCGAGGGTGGCTTTGACGCGCGATTCGAGTATGTAGGTCTGTTTGACGCGGTCGGCGACCATGCCGACGCCGTGGGCGACCGATTTGCCCTGCGTCAGCTTCACCGGCTTGTCGGTGCGGGCGATCTCGTCGTCCGGGTACACGTTCAGCACGCTGGTTTCCAGCGTCATCTCCGGATTGCCGGGACTGGCTTCGCGCAACACGCGCACATTGTCGCGCAGGATGGCTTCCTTGCCATCCTTCAGCAGCTGCGCGCGATCGGCGCTGATGCGGGTCGGCGACTGCTTGCCGCGGTAGAGCAGCCGCGGCTGGTCCAGTTCGGTGCTGTCGTCGTCCGGGTAGTGACGCAGCTGCTGCGCGGTCAGCGTGTGCTGCACCTGGCCGGTGGGGTCGAAGCGGCGCACGGTGAAGTTGTCGACGATCACGTCCGGGTCGTGCCTGAGCTTGCCCGAGGAGGGGCGGTCTTCGACGCGCGTGGCGCGATCCAGCCACATGGTCAGGCCGACCAGCAGGATCAGGATCAGCAGCGGCAGTGCCTGCTGGACGTTGCGCTGAAGGTTCAACGCAGGCAGTCCTGCAGCAGCGCGTCGAGCGCGCCGCGGGCGTCGAGCAGGTATTCGCAGACTTCGCGTACGGCACCGCGGCCGCCGTCGGCTTCGGCCACCCAGGCGACGTGCTGGCGCACGAAGAAGTGGGCGTTGGCCGGCGCGGCCGAGAAGCCGCAGGCGCGCAGCACCTGCAGGTCGACGATGTCGTCGCCCATATAGCCACAGTGCTCCATCGCGATGCCGCGTTCGGCCGCCAGTTCGCGCATCGCCTCACGCTTGTTCTCGACGCCGAGCAGCGCGGTGGTGATGCCGAGGTTGGCGGCGCGGTGGCGCACCGCCGGCGACGAACGACCGGAAATGATGACCACTTCGACGCCGGCGCCGGCCAGCATCTTCAGGCCGTGACCATCCAGCGTGTTGAAGCCCTTCAGCGAGTCGCCGTCCGGGCCGAACCAGATGGTGCCGTCGGTCATCACGCCGTCGACGTCGAAGCCCATCAGGCGAACGTTGCGGGCTGCATCGAGTACGGAGGTTTCGCTCATATCACCTTGGCCTGCATCAGGTCGTGCATGGTCAGCGCGCCGGCCAGCGCGCCGTGTTCGTCGAGCACCAGCAGCTGGTTCACGCGCTGGGTTTCCATCAGGTCGGCGGCTTCGGCCGCCAGCCGGCCGGCCGGAATGGTGCGCGGGTGGCGGCTCATCACGTCGGCCACCGGCACGGTGCGTACGTCGCCCAGGCGGTCGATGGCGCGGCGCAGGTCGCCGTCGGTAAACACGCCAGCCACAGCGCCGGCGTCGTCGAGCACTACGGTCATGCCCATGCCGCCGCGGGTCACCTGCAGCAGCGCTTCGGTGACGGTGGCGGCGACGCCGACGCTGGGCACCGCGTCGCGGGCGCGCATCACGTCGCGTACATGGGTGAGCAGGCGACGGCCGAGCGCACCGCCCGGGTGGCTGCGCGCGAAGTCGTCCTCGCGGAAGCCGCGTGCCTCCAGCAGCGCCACCGCCAGTGCGTCGCCCAGCGCCAGTGCGCAGGTGGTGCTGGCGGTCGGGGCGAGGTTGAGCGGACAGGCCTCGATCGCCACGCCGGCGTCCAGATGCACGTCGGCCAGCGTGGCCAGCGTCGATGCGGGCTTGCCGGTCATCGCGATGGTGCGGCCGCCCTGGCGGCGCACCAGCGGCACGATGGCCAGCAGTTCGGCGGTTTCGCCGGAATTGGACAGCGCGATCAGCACGTCGTCGCGGTGGATCATGCCGAGGTCGCCGTGCAGCGCTTCCGCAGCATGGACGAAATAGGCCGGCGTGCCGGTGCTGGCCATGGTGGCGGCGATCTTGCGCGCGATGTGGCCGGACTTGCCGAGGCCGCTGACGATGACGCGCCCCGGGCTGTCGAGAATCAGGCGCACCGCCGCTGCGAATTCGTCGCCGAGGCGCGCCGACAGCGCTTCGAGCGCGCTGCCTTCGATGGCGAGCACGCGGCGGGCGCAGGCCAGGATGTCTTCGTTCTTCGGTGGGGCAGGCTGTGTCATGCGCGGGGCGGGGTGGGCGGAGGCGTGTAATCGCCCGTACTACGGGCGCAGGAACGATCGGTTATGATCGGCGCGGATTATAACAACCTGCTCCGACAGGCGGCCGCTCCCGGAAAGCGCTGACGGCCGAACACATCGTCACCATGTCTGCCCTCGAGCTGGTTCTACTGCTGCTCACCGCCTCGGTGCTGGTGGTCGGCCTCTTCCGCAGTATCGGCCTGCCGCCGATACTGGGCTATCTGCTGGTGGGGGCGCTGGCCGGCCCGCACGCACTGGCTTTCATTCCCGATACCGACGAAGCGCGCCACTTTGCCGAGTACGGCATCGTTTTCCTGATGTTCTCCATCGGGCTCGAATTCTCGCTGCCCAAGCTGTTCTCGATGAAGCGGCTGGTGTTCGGCCTGGGCGCAGCCCAGGTCGCCTTCAGCGTGCTCGGTGTGGTCAGCTTCGCCTGGCTGTTCGGTCTCGGTTTCAAGGGCGCGATCGCGGTCGGCGGCGCCATCGCGATGTCGTCGACGGCAGTGCTGATCAAGCTGCTGGTCGAGCGGCTGGAGCTCGATTCGGCGCACGGCCGGCAGGTGGTGGGTGTGCTGCTGTTCCAGGATCTGGCGGTCGTGCCCTTCCTGGTGGTCATCCCGGTGCTGGCGCTGGGCGCCGAGGAAAGCGTCGAGGCGCTTGGCCTGGCGGCGGTCAAGGCGGCGGTGGCGCTCACCCTCATCCTCTACCTCGGCCCGCGGCTGATGCAGCGCTGGTTCCACATCGTGGCCATGCGCAAGTCGCCCGAACTGTTCATGCTGAACGTGCTGCTGGTGACGCTGGGCATGGCTTTCGCCACCGAGGCTGCCGGCCTGTCGCTGGCGCTGGGCGCCTTTCTCGCCGGCATGCTGATCTCGGAAACGCAGTACCGCTACCAGGTGGAAGAGGACATCAAGCCTTTCCGCGACGTGCTGCTCGGGCTGTTCTTCGTCACCATCGGCATGAAGCTCAACCTCGCGCTGGTGTTCTCCGAGTTGTTCTTCGTTCTGGTGACGGTGCTGTTCATCCTGATCGGCAAGTTCGCGGTGGCCGCCGCCGCCTCGCGTTTCTTCGGTTCGTCGCCCGGCAATGCGCTGCGCGTTGGCCTGTGGCTGTGCGCCGGCGGCGAATTCGGCTTCGTGCTGATGGCGCTGGCCGACGCGGCTCACCTGATTCCCGACCGCATCCTGCAGATCGTGCTCGCCTCGCTGCTGCTCACCCTGCTCGTTGCGCCGATACTGGCCCACTACGCCGACCGCATCGTGCTGCGGCTGGTGCCGTCCGAGTGGCTGCTGCGTTCGATGCAGCTCACGTCCATTGCCGCCCAGTCGCTGGCCACCGATGGTCATGCCATCGTCTGCGGCTATGGTCGCAACGGCCAGTACCTCGGGCGTTTCCTCGAAAACGAGGGCATTTCGTTCATCGCGCTCGACCTCGACCCGGAGCGCGTGCGCGAAGCGGCGGCGGCCGGCGAGACGGTGGTGTTCGGCGACGCCGGCCGGCGCGAAACGCTGATCGCTGCCGGTATCGCGCGCGCGTCCATCGTCGTCGTCACCTTCGTCGATACCGACGCGGCGATGCGGGTGATCCGCCTGGCCAACGAATTGCGCGCCGACATACCGGTGGTGGTACGCACCTTCGACGAGCGCGACTACGACAAGCTGTCGGCCGCCGGCGCCACCGAAGTGGTGCCGGAATCGCTGGAATCGTCACTGATGCTGGCCACGCACGCGCTGGTGTTGCTGGGCGTGCCGCTGGCGCGGGTGCTCAAGCGCATCCGCCAGTTACGCGGCGACCGCTACCACCTGCTGCGCGGCCTGTACCGCGGCGCCGAACATCTGGCCGAGGAGGCGGTCAGCGAGGCGCAGCACAAGCGGCTGCACTCGGTGGCGCTGGCGCCCGGCGCCTGGGCCATCGGCCACCGCATCGACGAATTCCATTTCGAGGACGTGCGGGTCGAGGTGAGCGCGATCCGCCGGCGCGGCATCCGCGCGCTCGAACCCAGTTCCGATCTGGCCTTCGAGAACGGCGACGTGGTGGTGCTGCTGGGTGAGCCGGCCGAACTGGCGCGGGCGGAATCGAAGCTGCTGAAGGGGTAGCGTCGGGCGGGAAACGGGCGGCGGACGCCGCCCGGCGGGATGGTCAGTAGGCAACGCAGACCGTGTACAGATCGCTGCTGGTACGTTCGAGGTCCGGCGTGATTTCTATCGCAGTACCGCTGGCCGCACCGGCGCCACTGACCTGGGCCATCGCGCGCACATTGCCGGTGTTGGTGGCGCCGTCGTCCATGGTCGAGTCGACCTGGCGGGCAAGTCGGGCGGAAATGCCGTCCGAGCAGATGAAGAAGGCGCCGGTCATCGGCACCGAGGCCGAACTGGGCGAGGTTGCCGAGGTGCTGGGTACGGAGATCGGCACGGCGCCCGTGATGCCGATGCGGCCGTTGTCGGCGTTTCTCGGGTAGTAGTTGCTGGTGGCACTGGTGTCGCTGGTGTCGCTGGTGCCGGTCAGCAGGTTGGCCATGCGCAGGTGCTGCCAGACGAGGAAAGATTCGTCGGTCGTGGTAGTCGAGTTCCAGTTGCCGCCGACGCGGCCGTTGCCGCGGGCTTCGCCGGACGGGCTGCTGGCGTTGGCGCCGCCGACATGCTGGCCGGCGGCCGGATCGTCGCCCGGCATGAAGCGGAAGCGGTCCTGGTAGGCGTACACGGCGGTCGATATCGTGCGGAAATCATTGACCAGACTTTTCGCCTTGGCGCTGTTGATCAGTTCCTGCCCCTTGAGCACGCCGCCGAGCAGCAGACCGATAATGACCAGAACGATGGCGATTTCGACCAGCGTGAAACCGTTTTGCGTGGATCTCATGAAAGTCCTCCTTGATAGCCACACCACTGCACGATCCGTGCCCATTGCCGCCTTCCTGCAGCGGCGGTGTGCATCATGCTGAATCCGATACAGTTTTTTTCCTTGTCGCGGCGGTCGGGCGGTGCAGACGCGTCAGCCCGCGCCGCGCGGTCGCTGCGAACTGACCGTATCTCGACAGTTTCGTCATGTTCCGGTCACTTGCATGGCGGCCCGGTCGGGCGTCGACGCGCGGGCAGGGCGCAGCGGTGAGCCCGCGCGACGCGGCGCCGCAGACGCCACGCTTGCTCGGCTGGCTGACGCGCGTACGGCCCTGGCTGCTGCTGTGCGTGCTGGCCAGCCTGCACGGATTGCTGTGGATCGGCGATGACTTGACGGTGGCGCGGGTTGCACTGCTGTCGCACATCGGCCTGCTGCTGATGTGGCAGCCGCTGGTCGGCGCGCACAGCAGGCTGAACGCCCGCGCGCTCGTCCTGCTCGCCGTCGCGGTGCTCGCAATGGTCGTGTTCTACGGGCCAGCGGTGCTGAGCCTGTGGATGCTGCTGCTGGCCGGCCTGGTTGGCGGCAAGGTGTTCTTTTCGACCTCGCGCGGGCCGCGCATCTATTACCTCGGTGCGCTCGCCTATCTGATCACTGCGCTGTTTACCGTGGCCTTGCCGCGCGCGCTGCCGCCCGGGCTGTCGCTGCCGACCGGCATCGACACGCTCGGGCTGTGGCTGTCGCCGCTGGCGCTGACCGTCATGCTTGGCGTGCCCGGCCACGAACGCGCCGACCGCGACCGCGAAGTGCTGGATTTCGTGTCCGGCCTGTTCGTGCTGCTGCTGCTGGCGGTGCTGGCGCTGGGCACGCTGGCGGCCATGCTGATCGCCG
The DNA here is from genome assembly GCF_059552495.1 of Methyloversatilis sp. S146-33. The sequence continues at coordinate 49,509 of NZ_JCANOT010000019.1, read as the reverse complement.
GCGTCGACTATCTGCGCGCCTTGCTCGGCACGCTGACCGTGCTGGCCGCGATGCTGATGCTGCTCAGCTGGGCGTGGAATCCGCGCGGCGGTTTCGGCGGCCTGGGTGTGGCCTTCACCCGCTACGTGCTGTCGCTGGCGCTGCCCTACGAACGATGGCTGGAGAGCCTGGCCGCGCTGGCGGAGGAGGACGGCCGACCGGAGGATTTCGTCGCCCGTGCCGCCAATCGCCTGTCGGCACTGCCGCTGGTTGCCGGCGGCGAGTGGCGCACGCGCGGCGGCGGTCGTGCGCATGAAGGCCAGTTCGGCCGACGCGGTGCCCAGCGCTACGACTTCGAGCATCCGCTGCTCGAACTGGCCATCTTCACGCAGCGTCCGCTGTCCGGCGGGCTGGTGTGGCATTTCAATCTGCTGGTGCAACTGCTCGGCCAGTTCTATCAGGCCCGCCTGCGCGCTGAGGAACTGCGCCGCCTGAGCTACCTGTCGGCCATCCATGACACCGGTGCGCGTCTGACGCACGATGTGAAGAACCTGCTGCAGTCGCTGAATACGCTGTGCTACGCCGCGCGCGAAGCCGACGGCCCGGACGCGGCGGAGCGCGCCAACGCGCTGCTGGCGCGCCAGTTGCCGGTGATCACCGCGCGGCTCGAAGCGACGCTCGAAAAACTGCGCCGGCCGCAGCCGGCCGACGGCGAGTGGATGCCGGCGCCGGAATGGCTGCAATCGATGTCTGCCCGTTTCGCCGGTCACGGCGTGACGGTCGAGGGCGCGACCGAACCCGACCTGTGGCTGCCCGGCGCGCTGTATACAACGGTCGCTGAAAACCTGATCGCCAACGCGCTGCACAAGCGGCAGACCGAGCCGGGCATCTCCGTGGTGCTGCGGCTCGGCGGCGAGCGCCTGTCGGTCGAGGACAGCGGCAGCGCGATCGCGCCGGCGCTCGCCGATTCGCTGCTGCGCGAGCCGGTGAGCTCGGCCGCCGGCCTGGGCGTCGGGCTCTACCAGGCGGCCAAGCAGGCGCAGTCGGCCGGCTTCGCGCTGCGGCTGGACCACAACCACGCGGGCTGCGTGCGCTTCGCGCTCGAGCCGGCGCCGCGTCCGCTCAGTGCGCCGGGCTGAGTGCGGCGCGCAGCGCGTCCATCCGTTCCCGGTTCACGCCGAAGTCGTAATGACCGCTGCGCGCACCGCTACGGTAGCGGATGACGCGCGCATCGGCATCGATGACGAATTCGGCGGCGTCGACGAAGCCGAACACGCGCGAGCGGAACTCCGCGGCGATGAAGCCCGGCTCTTCGCGCGTGATCGCACTGCGCGGTTGTGCGGCGATCGCACGGCGCAGTGCGTCCTGTGCCTCGGCCACCGTGCCGGCGAACGGTATCGGTGCCATCTGCGCCTTGCCGGAGGCCCCGGTCGACACGCAGTTCGGCTTGTCGGGGCAGGGCGTCAGCGCGGGCGGTGCGGCGATCGCCACGGACGACAGCAGCGCGAGCAGCGGCACGGCGGCGATCTTCATGACGGTCTCCGTGCGTGCAGCCAGGCGACCACGTCGGCCGCATTGCGGTCCGGCGGAAACACCGGATAGAACACCTTGACGATGCGCGCCTGCTCGGCGATCAGCGTGAGCCGGCGGTACAGCGTGCGGCCGTCCGCCTGGAACACCGGCAGCTTCAATGCGTCGCGCAGCGCGAGACCACTGTCGCTGAGCAGCGGGAAGGGCAGATGCAGACGCGTGGCCGCCTCGCGCTGATAGTCGCTGTCCTGCGTACTCAGGCCGAACACGCCGGCGCCGAGCGCTGCCAGCTCCGCGTGGTGATCGCGGAAGGCGCAGGACTGCGGCGTGCAGCCGCGCGCACCCGGAATCGCGTCCCAGCCCTCGGGCAGCGGAACGCCGGGGCGGCCGGTCATCGGATAGATGTAGATCACCTGCAGGCCGGGCAGCGTCGACAGCTCCACCGTGCGGCCGTCGGTCGCCGGCAGCGCGAGTGCCGGCAGGTACCGGCCTTCGAGGTGGCGGGCAGCGCCGTCGTCGGTCGGCACCGGCAGGTCGGTGGGCAGGGTGGTCAGCGGGGTGGTCATTCCGGTAGTGCCCAGTGCGGATTCCAGGCCACCTCCCACAGATGGCCGTCGGGATCGGCGAAGTAGCCGGCATAGCCGCCCCAGAAGGTATCGCGGGCGGGCTTGACGACGCGGCCACCGGCGGCCTTTGCTTCGGCAATCAGCACATCGACCTCGGCTTTCGACGCCACGTTGTGCGCCAGCGAGAAGCCGGTCGGGTCGGCCGCGCCGGCGGTGATGCCGGCGTCGTCGGCGAGGCTGGTGCGCGGCCACAGCGCGAGCTTCAGCCCGGGCTGCAGATCGAAGAAGGCGACCGCACCGTGTTCGTGCTCGGCGCCGACGATGCCTTCGGTCGACCAGCCCAGGCCGTCGCGGTAAAAGGCGACGGCGCGCGCCAGGTCGTCGGTGCCCAGCGTGATCAGCGTGATGCGCGGCCTCAAAGTGCGCGCCCGTCGTAATGCTTCACCGGCAGCGATTCGATGTCGACGTCGTCGAGACAGCGCACATTGATCGCTGCGCTCTGCACGCCGTCCGGCCGCGTACCCTCACCGAAGGGGTGGATGCCGCAGTGCGGACAGAAGCGGTGCTTGATCACGTGCTTGTTGAACGAGTAGCTCGCCATGTCGGATTCGGACGTCTTCAGTTTCAGCGCCGCGCGTGGCACGAACCACATCAGCGCGCCCTTGCGCCGGCAGATCGAACAGTTGCAGGCGACGACGCCCGTCAGTTCGCCAGCGAGTTCGCCATCGACTTCGAAGGCGATCCGCCCGCAGTGGCAGCTTCCGGTGTAGTTCATGCTGGACTCCTTGCAGTGCGGCCCGGTCTTCGCGATGGAAGCGCCGGGCCGATGAGCTTCTATGTCAGCAGACCCTAGAGCAATTCCTTCGGGATGTTGCCGCCGTTCTCGGCCAGCTTCTTCAGCACGGTCTTGTGCAGCCACATATTCATCTTCGCCGAGTCGCCCATCCTGTCCTGCGGGCACCCCAGCTCGGTCGCCAGCGTCTTGCGAGCGTCCAGGCTGCTGTCCAGGCCGAGCAGCTTCATCAGGTCGACGATGGACACCTTCCAGTTCAGCTTCTGCGTATTGGCCGCGGCCAGCGCCTCCAGCTTCGATACGACATCGACCTCGGAAATCGCCACGGGTGCAGGCGCAGCCGGCGCGGCGACAGGTGCCGAGGTGGGTGCGGGCGCGGCAGCCGCAGGTGCATCATCCTTCTTGCCAAAACCGAGCTTTTCCAGAATGGTGTTGAACAGGCCCATGGCGGACTCCTCTCTTCGCGGGTGAGTGAGGCCCCCCGGGGATGTGCGTGAAACCCGGGCGGAGAGCCCGGTGCTGCGCGAGGGGGCGGGCGATGCAGCCGGCGTGAAGCCGGGTCAGGCGACTTCATGCTAACAGCCTTGCGCGTCGACCGTCACCCTGCAACATGACCGCGCCCCGCGGGCTTACCTTCAGTCGCCCGGCATCGCGCTCATGTCCATGTACGACAGTTCCCAGATGTGGCCGTCCGGGTCTTCGAAGCCGTGGCCGTACATGAAACCGAGGTCCTGCGGCGCGCGCCGCACCGCGCCGCCCGCGGCTTTCGCCTTCGCCACGAGCTCATCGACCCCCGCCCGGCTGTCGCGCGACAGGCACACCAGCACTTCGGTGCTCCGGTGCGCGTCGGCGATCGGCTTGTCGGTGAAGCCGGCGAAGAAGGGCTCGGCCAGCAGCATGACGTAGATGGTGTCCGACACCACCATGCAGGCCGCCTTGTCGTCCGAGAACTGCGGATTGAAGTCGAAGCCGAGCGCGGCGAAGAAGGCCTTCGAGCGTTCGAGGTCCTTTACCGGCAGATTGACGTAGATGTGCTGGGGCATGTGCTTCTCCTCGATGAGGCGGCGGGGCATCCGCCGCGTTGCAGGGGCGACGAAGCAGGCGCGCGCGAATCGACAGGGGGGGCGTCGTTGTCCGTCGTCTCCGGACGGACGGTCAGGGCTTTGTTGCGCGCGGTGCCCACGCCATGTTCATGTACAGCGTGCCGCCTTCCAGCTCGTCCAGCATCTGTGCCAGGCGCTTGCGCTTCGTCGCGTCGAGCCGGGCGCGGGCGATCCAGCCGAGGTAGTCGTTCTGCTGGTAGGGCGGTCGCGCCCTGTAGGCGGCCCACAGTCCGCGCGCATCGAGCGCTGCGCGGACGAAATCGGGCATCGGGTTGGGCGGGCGCTTCAGCATGCATCCTCCTTCGCCGGGCGGGGTTGATCGGATGAGTGCCGACGGCGCTGCACTGCTTCGCCGCGGGGGCATACTCCCCAGCGAGTGCCGTGTGGTGCAGCGATTGTTGCGCCGGCGGCGCATGAACGCTGCATGCGCAGGCGTGCGGCCATCGATACGAAGCCATGCAGTGCCGTCGGACCGGTGAGCGGACCTCGCGCCGGATCAGCCGATGGCGGCTGCCGCAAGGGAGTGAACCGTGGAATCACAGGACGACGTACTGGTCGCCAACCGGGTGATGCTGGTGCATTTCGACAGCTACAGCACCGCGCTCGTGTTCGCCAAATGGAACGATACGCTGCTGTTGCCGGCACCGCTTCCGCCGTCGGCCGAATTGATGCCCGCGCCCGCCGCCGACGCGGCGGACGACGGCGAGGCGGTGAAGGCGGCGGCCATCGCGCGGCTCGGCCTGAACCCGGCCGAAGTGGTGCGGCCCGGCGATTTCAATCACTGGGTGTCGACTGCAGATGGCCCGGTCAGGGTGCATCTGCTGCGCTTCACCACCTTCGAGGCGCCCAAGGCTGCACTCGAACCGCACGGCGGCGTGTTCCGTCCGATCAGCGCGCTGCGCGGCGGCACGCCGGTGGAACTGCTGCTGGCGCGCGAGGTGTTCAATCTGATCGTCGGTGCGGGCGGTGGCAGGGCCTGAGCAGCAGCACGAATGGCGACGCGATGACGACGTCGCGATCGGCCGCTCGCCGGTCCGGGTGCTTATGATGGCGGCGGAGCGGGTTCTCTGTGGGAGCAGCCTTGGCCGTGACAGGGCCTTTGCAGTCCTCGGGCTTCGATGTAGGCCCCTGTCGGGGGCAAGACCCCTCCCACAGAACCCCCGCCTTGACTCCAGCAAGGAATCAGGCGCGATCTCTGTGGGAGCGGTCTTCTGACCGCGACGCGGCCGCGACACCGCGCCCGGAGCAATCCTCAGGGCGCAACTTCCGCAATGAAGCGCACGATTTCCGCATTGACCTGATCGGGATGCGTCACCGGCGCCATATGCCCCAGCCCGGCGAATTCGACCATCTCCACCTTTGGCATTCGCGGTATCAGCGCATTCGCCACCGCATGCACCGACGCCGGCGACGAGGCGCCGAGCATGTAGAGCACGGGCATATCCAGCGCGGCGAACGCATCAAGCGGCGTCGGCTCGGTCGTCAGCGCGTGCGCCCAGCGCCGCACATTGCGCATCGATTCCGCGACCGCCTGCCGGCGCGGCTCGGGCATCGCCGCAAGGCTGCCATCGCCCATCCAGTAGTCGATGAAATGGCGGGCCGCCTCGTGCAGGTCTCTGCCGTCCAGCGCGGCCACCGACGTCGCCACTGCAGCGTGTATGCCCCCGGTGCCGTTCGGCTGCGGCTGCTGCGCGTCGACCACGGCGAACAGCGTGGGCTCGTAGATCGCCAGCGCGCGCACGCGCTCCGGCCAGGTCAGGGCGGCGATCAGCGCCACCGCGGCGCCGTAGGAATGACCGACCAGCACGAAGGACTCGCCCGCCTGTTTGAATACCGGCGTAAGGAAATCGACTTCGTCGCGCAGCGCGATCCGGCTGTCCGAATGCCAGTCCGGACTGCGGCCGGCGCCATACAGGTCCGGCGCGAGCACCCGGTGACGGGCGGACAGCGCGTCGCCCAGGTCGCGCCACTGCGACGACGTGCTCGCGTTCGCGTGCAGGCAGATCACCGCCGGACCGGTGCCGGTCGCTCGGACATGCGGTGTGGCAGTGGTCATCGCGCTACGCCGGTGGATTGCAGCCGTGGCTAGAAGGTCGCCGCCATGGCCCGGGCCCGTGCCGCCGCCTCGGCGCGCGACCCGGCATCCACCTCCGGGCCGTACAGCGTCTTCTGCACGATGACGTGCTCGACCTCGGTGATGCCCACCATGCGCAGCCACAGGTCGAGATACTGGCGCTGCAGATCCCATTCCGACGACTTCAGCGCATCCGGCGCGTCACCCACCTCTACTCCGCGCGCCAGCACCAGCACCGCCTTGCAGTGCCCCAGCGTGCCGAGCTGGCCGCGCTCGTCGAAGGTGAACAGCAGGTCCTTCTGCGACACCACGTCGATCAGCTGCTTCAGCTTGTACGGAATCGAGTAGTTCCACATCGGCGCGCTGATCAGCAGCCGGTCCGCCTTCTGGATGCGCGCCGCCAGCGCGCGGATCTGCGCCCAGGCCGCCGCCTGCGCGTCGGTCAGCGGCGTACCGGTCAGACCGGCATACTTTGCATCCAGCGCCGCGCCGTCGAATTCCGGCATGGGCTCGGACCACACGTCCAGCACATCCACCGTGCCCTCCGGATGCGCCGCCTGCCAGGCGTCGATGAAGGCGCGCGCGACCTCGATCGAGGCCGAGCGCTGCTTGCGGGGGGAGGATTCGATGTGGAGGAGGTGGGGCATAGGGGCTCCGGAGACGGATCGGGTTCAGCCGGCATTCTCAGCCGCGTGACGCCGGCGGCGCAACAGCGCCGCCACCATGATCGCCACGACCACAAGGTTGAGCGCCAGCGCGCCGACACCGAGCGCATTCACGCCGTGCCACAGGCCGACGATCTCGAACGGTACGTAGATCGCCCCGCTGACGGCGGCCAGCAATTCGGCCCACGCCGCGTGGCGATAGAGACCCCAGGCCTCGGCGAAGCGCAGGGCGGCATAGCCCGCCGCACCGGCCGCAAGCAGCGTGAGGTTCGTGTTGTCGAGATGGGTGGCCGCGTCGACGAAGATGTGCGGATAGGTGGAGGCCGGATTCAGGTGCAGATGCGCCAGAAGACGGAGGGCGGCGTCGTGCAGGCTCGCGTGGACCCACAGCAGCAGGCCCGACGCGCCGATCAACGCCACTACACCCTTCAGGGCCTCGAAGGTGGCGACGACCGCGAGCGCTCGCCGGTCTCGCGAGGTGGGTGGGTGCATCGATGCCGGCTTACCCGGGCTGATGGCTGACGATACGGAACGTGGTGCCATCGCGGTTACGGAAAGGCGCGCCGTCACGGTGAGCGGGTTTCTCCGGGCGCAGGCCAGGCGGGACGTCGCAGCGGCTGCCCTGGCGCAGCGAATCGAAGACCGGCCGGTAGAAGATCATCGCGTGTTCGAAGTCGGACACGCCGACCATGACACGGGAAAACATCACGTCGCGCCTCAGCCGCCGCTGATCACCGCGTCCGGAATCCGGTAGTGCTCGTAGTCATTCACGTCGACCAGCCACACATCGCCCTCCCGCCCGGTTTGCAAGCGGGCATCGCCGTCGGCGCTCACCGTGCCACCGACGAAGCGGAGCACGCGCCGGAGGCCGCCGGGCGGTGTCACGTGAACTTCGGCGTTGCCGGGCGCGCCGCGGATCACGCCGAACTCGCACTGGGCGGACGCAGCGGGCGCCGCGCCCATCGAACAGGGGACCTGACCGGTGGCATGGTAGGAGGTGCCGGCGACCCGGGCATCGCCCGCCGGCGCACGGTCCAGCGAGGGTGCGCTCTGTCCGCGGCCGGTGATACCGACGGTCAGCGTGTAGAGCGCCGTCTCGTTGCGGCGCGCGGCACTGCGCATCAGATAGACCCGCACCGTGTACTCCCCATCGGACGCCAGCTGACCGGTCCATTCCGTACCCTGGGTGGAGCCGATGAAGATCGCTTCGTCGCGCGAACCGGGTGGCAGCACATTGAAGTAGTTCGCCGTGTGGCCGGTCTCGAGCCTGACGCTCAGCGTCTGTCCGGCGCGGGCCCGCAGGCGGTAGTCGACGATGCGGTCACCCTTGAGTGTTCCGGTCAGCGTGGCCGACGAAGCACCCTTTGCGAAACGCACCGGAACGGATTCGACAGCGCCCGCGGCCCAGGCGCCGGCCGGGAGCAGGGCGCACGCAATCACGAAGCGGACGAACAGACTCCCCATCGCAAATTTCCTCCTCACTGCTGGAAATCGGACTGACCGGAACGGACACGACGCGCTGACGGACGGACCGCCGCGACGCCGATGAGCGCGCCGCGGCCGGTACCACGGGTCAGCAGTTGCCCTTCTTCGCCTGACCCGGCGGACAGAAGCCGCCGCCCGAGCCGCTGCGACCCGGATCGACGATGACGGCACCCGACGGCGTGTAGACCGCGCAGCCGACGAGGGACGACGTGAGCACAAACAGGGCGATCAGTGGCTTCATATGTTCAGTTTTTCGGAGTGTCGATGCGCGCCAGTGTAGCCGCGACTGGCGGTGCGCAGACGTCGGGTAGGACGCGCCTGACACGGTACCGTTCTCGGGCTGCCATCACTCCGTTGCGGTTGGTGAGAGTGTGACTGATCGCAGGCTACCCGCCGCTTCGATCACCGGAAAGCGGCCGCGCATGAACGCGGCCAGGACTCAGGGCGAGAAGAGAAACAAGGGGTAACGAGCGATCGGGACGCCTTGAATGCGCATCACGCTGGAAGAATGCGTCGTCCGTACCCCTTTTCTTCTTTTGTATGACCAGAGCGTACAGACAACTCAGATGAACCTCGTCAGGTGATCGGACTGGAAGAGGCCCTTTCTTCCGAGTTCCAGCAGCCAGCGCGTCCACAGGCCGGGTGAATCAAGCGGTTGGAGGGGCAGGCCTTCGAAAGATTCGACCACTACATCCTGTAGCCAGGGGCCTGACGGGGAAAAGGTGGCCGCTTCCGCCGGAATATTCACGACAAGCTGGCCGACTTCGACGAGTTCATCCGTGCCGATGTCCCAGCCTGACGTGAACACCGCGAAAGTGATCTCGTTGTCCGTACTTGTCTGCTTGAGCAGCTGCATGAAGTGGCCGCGGGTCATGGATTGGTCAATTCTCAGGCGCCTGCCAGTGCCTTTTAGAAGATGGGGAAAACAAAGCCTCGAGAACCAAATTGCGGTAGAGCCTGAGAAAAACGTGGTTTGTCCCGATTAACTCTTTTCACGGCTCGGTCGTGACAGACCTCGGAGGTGGTCACCTCAGCGTACGATGTGGCGGACTTTTCCGATGATGTGGTCGGCGGGTACGAAACCCCACACCCTGCTGTCGGCACTCTGGTCACGGTTATCGCCCATCACGAAGTAGTGGTCGGGCGGCACCTCGCACGTGAGTCCGTCTGCTTCGTAGATGCACCGGTCACGATGCGGAAAGTTGACGACCATCGAGGCTGTGTCGCGAGCCTCCCGCTGCCGGATGATCGAGTATTCGATGTCGCCTTGTGATTCCACGAAGGCGCGCAGCCGCTCGGAAGTCTTCGGATCGATGAAGTCGGCTATTTGGCGCAAGGCGAGCGCCTCGCCGTTCACCACCAGACGGCCGCTCTTGTAGGTCACCTTGTCACCGGGGAGGCCGATCAGGCGCTGTGCGAAGGGCACGGATCTGTCCATCGGAAACTCGAAGACGACGATGTCGCCGCGAACGAGCGGCGAAGTGATCGGTGACCGGTGGAGGTGGACGCCGAAAATGCCGTAGTTTCCGTAGCCCCATTTCTGGGTGATCAGCAGGGCGCGCTGCGGGATGGTGGGAAGCATTGCCGACGAAGGGTGCCTGTTGGGCTCTCCGACGAACGCTCGAACCGTGATGACAATCAGGACTATCGCTGCCATCGCGCCGAGCAGGCCGTACCAGCGGCTGTAGGCGGGACGGCGCTTGCCGTCCGGATAGGTCCTCGCAAGATGGTAGGCGTGTGCCGCGCACGCGAGAAGGATGGCGAACTGGATCAACGCGATCAGGTTCTCGCCGGACGGGGCGCGGGAATAGATCGCGCCCAACACGCCCATCGTCAGGGCGAGCAGGAAGTAGAAGAGCGCCCACCCGGGCCGTGCGACATAGAGCATGGCCCCCGGCTGCAGGAATACCCCCAGCAGCACAGCAACCCAGCGATTCGGTTTGACGTTCATCGCATCGATTTCCTGTTTGTTGGTATGCGTTCCCCGAAACCGGACCTCGCTATCGCCCGTGTGATGCCTTTACTCCCGAGGTCGACGTCCCGTTCGAATAGTGGAAGGCGCCGAATGGAGCTCAGCTTCGTATCGCACCGAGGTGGGCGGGAAGCTTCGATCAACAGCCGTATCCGGATGCCGACAACATGACGGCGAACGCTACCAGAGGCGCGAAGAGGATGCCATAAGGATTTCAGCCCGAACCGTGCAGCGGGATCGATTGATCCCGCTCACTCCGCCAGCGGCTCCAGCAGCGCCGCCAGATCGTTCTCGCCGAATTTCTCCAGCGCGGCTTCGTCGTTGCCGAGGATGCCTTCGGCCAAGGCGGCCTTCTTCTCTTGCAGGGCGACGATGCGCTCCTCGATGCTGCCGGCGACGATGAGCTTGTAGACGAACACCGGCTTGTCCTGGCCGATGCGGTGGGCGCGGTCACTGGCTTGGTTTTCGGCGGCAGGGTTCCACCAGGGGTCGTAGTGGATGACGGTGTCGGCGGCGGTGAGGTTGAGGCCGACGCCGCCGGCCTTAAGGCTGATCAGGAACACCGGCACGGTGCCCTCCTGGAAGCGGCGGACGACGGCTTCGCGGTTCTGCGTGTCGCCGGTCAGCATGACGCAGCCGATGCCGGCTTCGACCAGCTGTTCGTGGATCAGGTCGAGCATCCCGGTGAACTGCGAGAACACCAGCACCTTGCGGCCTTCTGCCAGCAGGTTTTCCAGCATGTCCATCAGCAGATCGAGCTTGGCGCGCTCCTTCACGCGCGCGGCGGCGTCGGACTTCAGCAGGCGCGGGTCGCAGCACACCTGGCGCAGCTTGAGCAGCGCGTCGAGGATGACGATGCGCGCGCGGGCGAAACCGCGGCTGGCGATCTCGTCGCGCACCCGCTTGTCCATCGCGGCGCGCACGGTTTCGTACAGGTCGCGCTGTCGGCCGGTCAGTTCGACCGTACGCAGCACTTCGGTTTTCGGCGGCAGATCGGCGGCGACGTCGTCCTTGCGCCGGCGCAGGATGAAGGGCGCCACGCGCCGCGCCAGCAGCTCGCGGCGGATGGGGTCGCCGTGCTTCTCGATCGGCGTGCGCCAGCCGCGGGTGAAGTCCTTCTGTTCGCCGAGGAAGCCGGGCAGCAGGAAGTCGAACTGCGCCCACAGTTCGCCCAGATGATTTTCCAGCGGCGTGCCGGTCAGGCACAGCCGGTGCCGCGCGCGCAGCAGGCGCACCGCACGGGCGGCCTGGCTGCCCGCGTTCTTCACCGTCTGCGCTTCGTCGAGGATGAGCAGGTGGTAGTCGTGCGCGGCCAGCTTTTCGTGGTCGCGCCACAGCAGCGGATAGGTGGTGAGGCAGACGTCGTGCTCGGGTACCTGGGCGAAGCGCTCGCCGCGGTCGGGGCCGTGCAGCTTGAGCACGCGCAGTTCCGGTGCGAAGCGGGCGGCTTCGCGCTGCCAGTTGAACACCAGCGAGGTGGGCAGCACGACCAGTGCCGGGCGGTCGAGCCGGCCGGCGCGCTTTTCGGTCAGCAGGTGGGCCAGCGTCTGCGCCGTCTTGCCCAGTCCCATGTCGTCGGCCAGGATGCCGCCGAGGTCGTGCGCGCGCAGGTGCTGCAGCCAGGCCAGGCCTTCGCGCTGGTAGGGGCGCAGTTCGATGCCGAAGCCCTCGGGCGCGTCGACCGGCGCGACGCCGTGCATGCCGCGCAGACGTTCGACCCACTGTTCGAGCGGTTTGAAGCCTTCGCGCGTCCACTTCGCGTCGAGCGCTTCGGCCAGCCGCGGCGCGTCCATGCGCGACACCTGCAGCGCGCCGCCGGCCGGGCTGTCGAACAGATCGACCAGCGTGCGCGCCAGCGGCTTGATGCGGCCGGCCGGCACGATGATGCGTTCGCCTTCGGCGGTGAACAGGTCGGTGGTGTCTTCGTCGCGCATGCGGTCGAGCGCGATCGGGTCCAGCCAGCGGCCGTCGCGTTTGAACAGCGCGTGCAGCAGCGGCGCCAGATCGAGGCGGCGGCCGCCGACGTCGATGCCGAGCGACAGTTCGAGCCAGCCGTTCTCGTTCTCGTCCAGTTCGGCGTGCCATTCGTCGACCACCAGCACGCGGTGGCGGAAGTCCGGCGGGCACTCGATCTGCCAGCCGGCGCGCGTAAGGCGGCCGGCAGCGTCGCCGAAGAAGCGTGCCCAGGCCTCTTCGCTCTCCAGCCCCAGCGCGCCAACCGGCAGCGATTCGTACATCTGCAGCCAGCGCGCCTGCACCGGCGCGAATCCGACTTCGCCGAGCAAGGCCAGCGCCGCCTGTTCGGCCGCGCTGTCGCGCTTCACGCGCACCGCGCGGCCGTTGGGCAGCGTCGCCAGGTCGGAGCTGTCGGTGGCGGCGAACTTCGCCTGGCCGTAGCTGAGGGCGACGGTGGCGATGTCGTACAGCGCGTGGCCGAGCGCCTTGTCGTAGCGGCGGTGCGGCTTCACGTGCCATACCGGCAGGCTGGCGAACTTCAGTACCGGGCGCAGCGCCTCTTCGATCAGCGGCAGGCTGGCGGCATCGCGGCCCAGCGGCGACGGCAGCGCGGGGGCGGCCTGGGCCAGCGCCTCGGCCACCAGCGGCAGTTCGGCGGTGGTGAGCAGCGGCAGTTCGAGTACCGCCTGCACTGCCTCGCGCGCCGGGTGGGTGATTTCGCCAGCCCGTCCGCGGGCGACGTCGAGATACCAGGGCGGGTCGGTCGGCAGCGTCCAGTCGGCCGGCGGCGTGCAGGCGAGCAGGGCGCGCACGCCGAGCTTTTCGGTCTGCCATTCGAGCTGACCGGCGCGCGCTTCGCCCGGCTTCAGCGGACGCGCGTCGTCGCTGCCCTCGTCGGCGCGCACGAAGCAGCGGCCGGTGTCGAGCGCGGCGCGCAGCACGGCGAGGCCGTCGGCGCCGCGCAGTTCGAACGGCACGAACACGCTGGTCGCGCGTTTGCGGATGGCGTCGCGCAGCGTGCGGAACACCGGCAGGTCGTTGTCCTGCACGAAGGCGGGCGGCTTCAGCAGCGCCTGCTCGAAGTTGAACCAGGGCTGGCTGTCACCGCCCGGCGTGCTGTCGCGGCCGGCGCGGTCGGTGAGTTTGGCCTTGAGCAGGCGCAGGTCGGCCGGCTGGCTGCCGCGCGGTGTGATCAGATAGGCGATCGACTCCTTCGGTGCGGCGCGCTTGCGCGAGGTACCCGTCGGTTCCTCGCTCAGACGCTTCTGCAGCGTCTGCGCCCAGCGCAGCACCTCGGCGCGCGGGCGCTCGATCAGTTCGCCCTGCTTCTTCGCCGCCAGCAGCAGGCCGACCGCGTGCTTGCAGCGGTTGCCGACCGGGCAGGAACAGCGGGTGGCGATTTCCAGCGTGCGCTCGCCGAAGTATTCGCGCCGCTCCAGCCGCACCGTCACCTGGTAAGGCTGCGGCCGGGTGCCACGCACCAGAGCGCGCAACGTCGGCCCCTGCACGTCGATGTCGCCGACCCGCGTCACGTACTGGCTGCCGCGCACGATGGTGTCTTCGGAGAACATTTCTCCGAGCATCCGGTTGTCGAGCTGGGACAGCAGGCGGGTCAGTTCCATCGCGGGCGAGGCACGGCAGCCAAAAAAATGGACGCAGGATTGTAAACCCTGCGCCCCGTCGTGCCATGAAACTGCGGTGTCAGCTGCGCGGCCGGATGCCCCGGTCGTGTGCGGTCAGCGCCGCCGTCGGTGTCCAGCTGACGTGCTGGTGCAGCAGGCCGGCGGCGCCGCGCGCCCGATCGGGGTCGCGCGCCACCACGGCCACGATGCCCTGACCCCCGGCTTCAACATGCACCCCCATGCCGCGGTATTGCGTGGTCAGCGTGCGCACGCGACTGTCCTTCTGCGGCATCAGCAGCACGGTGGCCGGACCGTCCGGCGTGTCGAACACGATGTGCCAGCCGGTGCCACCGGGAACCGGGCAGAGCTTCACGTAGCGTACGGCGGCGAGCGGCACCTTCACCTCGGCGCCGAAGCTCTCCAGCACCTGGGCGACGCGCTGCGGTTCGATCAGGCGGGTGCTCATCAGCGCCTCCGGCTCGTGCATCACGTGCTCGACTGCCAGCGCGACATGTTCTCGATCAGGCGCGGCGTGCCAGTACTGCACGCCCAGTCCGAGGCTGAACACGACACTGGCGGCCAATGCCCACAGCTTGAACGGCGAGCGGGTGCGCGCCCGGCTGCCGACCAGAATGCGCTCGGCCAGGCCGTCCGGTACGTCGATCGCCACCGTCTGCTGCAGCATGCGTTCGCCGGCGTTCACGCGGCGCGAGAAGGTCTGGCAGGCCGGGCAGGCGATCAGGTGTTCCTCGGCTGCCTCGGTCAGGCGGCGCGGGTCGGCCAGCTTTTCGCGGCGGAAGTCGATGCAGTTGAAAGTCATGTTCTTGTCGTCGAAGCTGCTCACGATTCGGCCCTCCGCGCCGGCTGGCCGGTCAGTGCGCCGCGCAGCGCCTGACGGGCGCGGGTCAGGCGGGTCATCACCGCACCTTCGGTGGTGTCCAGCATGTCGGCGATCTCGGCGCACGAAAAGCCGCCCAGCGCCTGCAGCACCAGCGGTTCGCGCAGCGTCAGCGGCAGGCTGCCGAGCAGGTTTTCCATTTCGAAGAGCTCTATCGGTTCGTGGTCGGCGGCGATCTGCAGGTCTTCCAGTTCGACGTCGACATAGTCGAACTGCTTGCGCTCGTACAGCCGCGCGTGTTCGCGGCGCACGATGGTGATGAGCCAGCTCTTGGTGGCGGCGGAGTCCTTGATGTCGTCCCACGATTTCCAGGCGCGGGCGAAGGTTTCCTGTACCAGGTCCTCGGCGACGAACTTGTCGCGGCACAGCCACCAGGCGAAGCGGTACAGATCCGGGCTGAAGGCCCGCACCGCCTGTTCGAAGCTCTTCCGTTTGCTGAATCCGAGTATCACGACATGGTCCGTGGTGTGCGCTGACAAGCCTTAAGACCGGGAGGTCGGGGGCAACCTTACATCGCTTCCAAGGGAAGCGCGCGCGCTCACGGGGGTTGGGGTTTGTGGGAGGGGTCTTCTGACCCCGACGACGACGGTGGTTCGCTCGTGACGGGCCTATTGAGCCATCCGCTCCAGCCAGTCGATCACCGCGGCGTCGCCGCTGAAGTCGTCGATCGAGCGCACCGGCAGGTCCGGGGCACGCTCGGCCAGCATGCGGGCGAGGGCGTTGCAGGGGCCGATTTCAAGCACGGCGTCGGGTGCGTATTCGAGCACGGTGTCCATGCAGGTCGACCAGTCTATGGTCTGCGCAACCTGGGCCGCCAGCGAGCGGACGGCATCGGCTGCGTCGCGCTGCGCGCGGCCGTCGATGCCGGCGATGACCGGCACGGACAGGCGGCCACTTGCCCACGGTGCGAGCGCTTCGGCCAGCGGCGCCTGCGCGGCGGCGAGCAGCGGGGTGTGCGACGGCGTGTGCACCGCGAGACGCACGCAGCGGCGGGCGCCGCGCGCGGGCAAGGTGTGTTCGAGCTCGGTCAGTGCGACGCTTGCGCCGCCGACGACGAAGTGGGCGTCGCCGTTGCGGATGGCGATGCTGCAGCCGCTGCCGTCGAGCGCGGTGCGCAGCGCTGATTCGGTCAGGCCCTGCACGGCGAGCAGGCCGGACGGATGCGCGGTGGCGGCGTCCATCAGTGCGGCGCGTCGGGCGGCGAGATCGAACCAGTCCTTCGGTGGCAGCCCGCGGGCGATCGCAAACGCGCTCAGTTCGCCCAGCGAGTAGCCGGCGAACAGCAGCGGCCTCGGCAGCCGCGGCGCGAGTCCGCGCCAGCGCAGTGCCTGCAGCGCGCTGATCACGACCTGCGCGGTGACGTTGCTGGCCAGATCGTTGTCGCGCAATGCGTCGAGCGCCGGCAGCCGGGCGCGCGTGTCCGCGTCGGCGCGCAGTTCGGACAGATGCTCTGCCGTCTGGCCGCCCTGACCGCTGAACAGCACGACCAGCCTCACGCCGCACCCTCCAGTTCGTGCAGGAACAGCGTCACCGCCAGCAGATCGGCCGCGCCGCCGGGGCTGAGCCGGCGGGCGACGAAGGCCGCGTGCGTGGCCTGCGCCTGTGCTGCCCAGTCGTCGGCGAACACGCCGCCCGCTTCGACGAAGGCACGCGCCGCGCCCTGCGCGAAGTCGAGACCGATGCGGCCGCCGCGCCACAGCAGATTGCTGTCGTCCAGCCGCGAGATCAGCACGAACAGCGCCTGCACCGCAGCGCGGGTTTCGCGTGCGTCGCCCGGCGCGGCGAGTACCCCGCGCAGCGCCGGCAGTGCGGCGTCGATCACGTCGGGAAAGCCGGCGGCAGCCTGTTCGCGCGCACCGGTCGTGCCGTGGCGGCGGGCGACGCGCAGACCGTGGCTGTCGGCCAGCGGCGTGCCGTCGGTCGGGCGCGCGGCGAGGATGTCGGCGCCCCAGCAGCGGGCGACGATGTGCGCGACGTGCTCGGCGCGTATCGTTCCGCCCTGCGTCGCGATACGCCCGGCCGCGGCGCACAGCAGGCCGAGGTTGAAGATGGCGCCGCGGTGCGTGTTGATGCCGCCGGTGGCGGCCAGCATCTGCGTCTCGGCGGCCAGCCCGAGCGACTGCAGCGTGGCGAAGCCGGCGCCGTCGGCTCCGGCGCGGGCGATGTCGCGGAAGTAGTGGCGCAGCGCGAACAGGCTGCGGAAGAAGGTCGACATGTCCATGTCGTCGTGGCTGCCGTTGTCGGCCGGGTTGACCAGGCCGGGCTTGGGAGCGAGCGCCACTTCGCGGTAGAGGCTGCGCACGGCGAGCCGGCCGATGCGCTCGCAGTCGGCGACGGGGGCGGGCGTGATCCGTGCCGGTGCGTTCATGCGGCGCGGCTCCGGGCCGGCCACAGCGCAGCGACGTCGATCAGCGCGACGCCGTCGTCCGACTTCGCCAGCACGCGACGCGGCCCGCGGCCGTCGAGTGCGGCCGCCAGCTCGCGCCAGGCCACCGCCTGTGCGCCGCAGCGGATTTCACCGTCGAGGCGCAGCGGGCTGTCGGTGGTCTGCAGCAGTGTGAGCAGTGCGTGCAGAGCGCCGCTGTGTTCGATGTCGAACAGCAAGTCGAGGTCGCTGTCGGTGCGCAGACAGGGTTCGCCGCTGAGCGACTGCCACAGCAGCGAACCATAGACACGCGGCGTGACGCCAAGGGCGGTGCACTGCCCGGCCAGCGCATGCAGCGACGATCGGTACGCGGCGGGCAGTGCGTCGAGCAGCGACGCGAGCTGCGGCAGCGGTGTGCCGCGTTCGACGTCGGCGCACGCGGCGACCAGCGACACGCGGCGGCGTTCGCCGGTGCCGGGCAGGGTAAGGCCGAGGCGCACGCGGTCGGCCGGCAGGTCGTCGCTGCGTGCACAGACGAGCGGTCTGCCGGCCTTGCGCCACGCGAGGACATCGTCTGCGGCAGCTGCGCTGCAGGCGGCGAGATCCACCTCCGCGCCGGCACGCAGCCAGACCAGGTCGTGACGGCGCAGGCGGACCATGGTCAGGCGTCGAGCGGGACGCCGGCGACGCGCTCGGCCACCGGCTGCGCCAGCGTGCGGCCGCCGCGTTCGCGGCCGAGTGCGGCGCGGCGGTCCTCACCGCCGGCGTCCGTGATGGCCTGCTGCAGCGCCCGTGGCCAGTCGTCGGTGTCGGACCACAGCGCGTGGATGGCGCCCATGCGCGCATAGTTGCTGGCGCCCGGCGCGAACACCGGCGAGCTCTGCGCCAGCGCTTCGAGCCGCTCGGGCGCGATCTTGGTCACGCGCGCCATCGCGCGCAGGTCCATCACCTTCACCTGCGCCTCGGGCAGCGCGCAGATGCGGTCGGCCAGCAGGCCGAAGGCGAGAAAGCCGCCGCTGACCGCTTCGCCGTGGATCAGCGTCACCAGCCGGTGACCGCGGCGGCGGGCGAGGTCGACGCAGCGCGCCATGTGGGCGAAGTAGCCGTTCAGACCGAGCAGTTCTTCGTGGCGCGACAGTGCCTGACCCTGGGTCGAGGCGATGAACACGATGGGGCGCGGGTCGCCGCTCGCCTGGTCGGCGCGCACCGCGTCGAGCACTGCCTGCGACAGCTTGAGCGCCATGTCGGTGGTGAGCGCGGCGCGGTCGCGGGTGCCGATCACGTGCACCCGGCCGGCGGCCGATTCGGCGTGGCCGGACAGGGTGTGGCCGTCGAACGCGACCGTGTGGCCGGCCGGGAACAGGCGGTCGAGCAGGGCGTTCATGCGGCCTCCGTCGGCGAAAGAGGAGTGAGCAGGCGGTTGAAATCGGCCGCGTCGAGCATCGGAATGAGTGCGGGCTCAGGCAGGCCGAGTGCGCGCCAGACGTCGAGCCCGTCGCGCGCGTCGGCGTGGCGTGCGGCGCGCTGAGTCAGCGCGCGCTGGTCGGCGTCGAGCGCGGCGAGATCGCGCGCCGGCACCGGCCGCGCGAGCAGCGAACGCGCGGCATCGCGGAAGGCGGCGATGTCGTCGTCCACCAGCATCGTGGCGTCACCCAGGCTGCGCCTGAGCTTGCCGCCGGTCACCCGCCACACCAGGGCGCGGTCCTTCGAATCGAATTCGTCCACGCCCTTTACCGTCTCGATCACTTCGGGGCCGGACAGGCCGAGCCGGCCCTCTTCCGACATGACCAGCGCGTCGCACAGCCGGGCGACGATGCCCATGCCGCCGAAGGCGCCGCACGATCCGCCGATCAGGCCGTATACCGGGATGCCTTCGGCGCGCGCGGCGAGCAGCGCGCGCATCAGTTCGGAAATGGCGATCAGGCCGGCGTTGGCCTCATGCAGTCGTACGCCGCCAGAGTCGATGGCCAACAGCACCGCCGCCGGGCGCGTACGGCGGGCGCGCTCGAACAGGCCGCGCAGCTTGGCACCGTGGATTTCGCCGACGGCGCCGCCATTGAATGCGCCCTGCTGGGCGCCGACCAGCACCGGCCGGCCGTCGAGCGTCGCTTCGCCGACCACGACGCCGTCATCGAAGGCGACCGGCAGGTCGAGCACGGCCAGGTGCGGACTGGTGAGTCGTTCGTGCGGGCCGCACAGTTCGCGGAAGCTGCCGGCGTCAACCAGGCCAGCGATGCGGGTGCGGGCGTCCGCTTCGAACCATGAATGTCGGTGCAGGCGGCTCATGCGCGGTCCTCCAGCGCTTCCAGCGCCTGATCGAGGCGCAGGCTGACGACGGCCGGCGTGGCGCCGGCGTCGTTGATGGCAAGTGCGAGGCCGCCGGCGGCGTGGCGGGCGACCGCGTCGGTCAGCACCGCTTCCCAGGTGTCGCGGAAGCCGTGCGCGGAGGTGTTCACTTCGATGTCGCAGCGGTCGGCCATGCTGCCGCGGTCGACCAGGATTTCCAGATTGCCGGATGACACGACGCCGCACAGCGCGGCAGCCGCATCGGCGCGCGCGCAGGGCGTGCTCGGCAGCGAGAGGGTGAAGCGTTCCATGTCGGGTCTCCGTTCACCAGTTGCGGAAGCGGCGGGGCGGGTCGTACAGGCCGCCGGAAGCGCGCACCAGGTCCTTGATGCTGCGCGCGGCAAGCAGGTCGCGTGTGGCGTCGCGCTTGTCGATGCCGATGTCTTCAGGGCGGCGGACGACGCCGCGGTCGCGCAGGTTCTCCACCATGCGCGCATCGCGTGCGCGGCCGACCGGCGTGTAGCCGGCGACGCCGCGTATCGCCTGTTCGCGCTCGGCGGCGCTGCGGCACAGCAGCAGGTTGGCGATGCCTTCCTCGGTCACGATGTGGGTGACGTCGTCGCCGTGGATCATGATGGGCGGCAGGTCCATGCCCATGTCCTCCATCAACTGCCAGGCGTCGAGCCTGTCGACGAAGGCCGGCGCCATGTGTTCGCGGAAGGTTTCCACCGTCTGCACCACCAGCTTCTGGCCGCGCGTGGCGATGGCGGTGCCGGCGCGTTCGCGGCCGGCGCGCAGCCAGGCCGGACTGGCGTGGCGCCGGCCGCGCGCGTCGGAGCCCATGTTCGGCGCGCCGCCGAAGCCGGCGATGCGGCCCAGCGTGGCGGTCGAGCTGTTGCCGGCGAGATCGATCTGCAGCGTCGAGCCGATGAACATGTCGCAGGCGTATAGGCCGGCGGTCTGACAGAAGGCGCGGTTGGACCGCATGCTGCCGTCGCGGCCGGTGAAGAACACGTCGGAGCGGGCGGCGACGTAGTTCTCCATGCCGACCTCCGAGCCGAAGCTGTGCACCGATTCGACGAAGCCCGCCTCGATCGCCGGAATCAGCGTCGGGTGCGGATTCAGCGCCCAGTGGCTGCAGATCTTGCCGCGCAGACCCAGCGATTCGGCGTAGGTGGGCAGCAGCAGTTCGATCGCCGCGGTGTCGAAGCCGATGCCGTGGTTCAGGCGCTGCACGCCGTATTCGGCGTAGATGCCCTTGATCGCCATCATCGCCATCAGCACCTGGATTTCGGTGATCTGCGCCGGGTCGCGGGTGAACAGCGGTTCGATGTAGTTGGGGCGCGGCGCGACGACGAAGGCGTCGGTCCAGTCGGCCGGGATGTCGACGCGCGGCAGACGGTCGAGCCGCTCGTTCACTTGCGCGATGACGATGCCGTGGCGGAAGGCGGTCGCCTCGACGATGGCCGGCGTGTCCTCGGTGTTCGGGCCGAGGTAGAGGTTGCCGTCGGCGTCCGCCGCCTGCGCGGCGATCAGGCACACGTCGGGCGTGAGATCGACGAAGTAGCGGCCGAACAGTTCGAGGTAGGTGTGGATGGCGCCGATGGCGATGCGCCGTTCCTCGACCAGTCGCGCCAGCCGGTTCGCCTGCGGGCCGGAGAAGGAGAAGTCGAGCCGGTTCGCGATGCCGCGCTCGAACACGTCGATGTGCGCAGGCAGCGCCAGCACCGACTGCACCATGTGCAGATCGTGCAGGCGCTCGGGCGAGCAGTCGGCCAGCGATTCGGCGAGAAAGTCGGCCTGCTTCTGGTTGTTGCCTTCGAGGCAGACGCGGTCGCCCGGTTCGATCGCCGCTTCCAGCGCGGCGATGATGTCGGCCGCGACGATCTCGCGGCCGCGGGTCAGCGACGCCAGCCGTTCGAGCCGGCGCGCCCGGCGCGCCGCACGCTGATTCCAGGGCGCGCCCATGCTCAGCTCCCGTGGTAGTGGTTGGGCAGCCACATGGCGATCTCGGGCAGCAGGCACAGCAGCAGCACGGCGGCGGTCATCAGCCCTATGAAGGGCATGACGCCCCACATGATCTTCTTCAGCGGAATGTCCGGCGCAATGCCATTGATGACGAAGATGTTCAGACCGACCGGCGGATGGATGAGGCCCATTTCCATCAGGATGGTCATGATGACGCCGAACCAGATCAGATCGATGCCGTGGGCCTTCAGCGCCGGCAGCACGATCGGGGTCACCATCAGGATGATGGCAACCGGCGGCAGGAAGAAGCCCAGCACCAGCAGCAGCGCGCACACCGCGACGAAGAAGCCCCACTTGCCCAGCGGCAGCGTCACCAGCCATTCCGCGGCGGACTGGGTGATGCTCAGATTGCTCATGACCCAGGTGTAGAGGAAGGACATGCCGATGATCATCATGATCATGCAGCTCTCCTTCACCGTGCCGTTCAGGATGACCTTGAGGTCGGACCAGCGGTAGCACTTGTAGATGGTCATCACCATCAGCAGCGAGAAGAAGGCGCCGATGCCGGCCACTTCCGACGGCGTGGCCCAGCCGCCATACAGCGCGATCATGACGATGGCGATCACGGCGAGGAAGGGCGCGAAGCGCGGCAGCGATTCCAGCCGCTCGGCCCAGGTGTAGTGCTCGTCCTGGAGCAGCGCGTGCGAACTGTCACCGCCGCTGGCGGCCGCTGCTCTCAGCGCGTTCTTCTCTTTCGTGTATTTCCACATCACGTAAAGCGCGAACAGCACGGTGAGCAGCAGGCCGGGGCCGACGCCGGCCATGAAGAGTTTGCCGATCGACTGCTCGGCCGCCAGGCCGTAGAGGATGAGGGTGAGGCTGGGCGGGATGAGGATGCCCAGCGTGCCGCCGGCGGCGATCAGGCCGGTGGCCAGGCCCTCGGAATAGCCGCGCGCCCGCATCTGTGGAATGCCCGAACTGCCGATGGCCGAGCAGGTGGCCGGGCTGGAGCCGCACATCGCCGCGAACACCGAGCAGGCCAGCGTGTTGGCCACGCCGAGGCCGCCAGGAATGCGGTAGAGCCAGCGGTTCAGTGAGGCATAGAGGTCCTCGCCAGCGCGTGATTTGCCGATGGCGGCACCCATCAGTACGAACAGCGGGATGGTGAGCAAGGTGAAGTTGTCCAGCTCGGCGTAGATGGTTTCGGTCACCAGCGCCAGCGACGACAGCGGCATGAAGGCGACCATGAACACCACCGCCACGCCGCCGACCGCGAACGCTATCGGCATGCCGGAGAACAGTGCAATGAAGGTCGCCGCGGCGAACAGCAGCGAAAGGGTGAGCATGTCCATTTCAGGCCTCCTTGCGGCGCAGATTCTGCAGCGCCAGTTCCAGCGTCAGCGTGGACATGCCGAGCGCGACGAAGAAATACGGTATCCACAGCTTGGGTGCCCACATTGATGAGCTGGTCTTGCCGTCCACCCATGCTTCGTGGAAGAACTGCCAGGCGTTCCAGGCGACGAAGGCGCAGAAGGCCAGCGACAGCAGGTCGGCGAGATGTTTGCGCAGCATGTTTACGCCGTGCGGCAGCAGCGATTCCATCGCCTCGATGGTCACGTGGCTGCGTTCGTTCTGGGTGTGAGCGGCGCTCATGAAGGTCGAGATGATGAGCAGCATCACGCACAGCTCGATTTCCCAGTCGGTCGGCCACTTGAGCCAGTAGCGCACGGCGACCTGCCAGACCAGGATCATCGAGCTGGCGATGATGACGATGCCCGACGTGTAGGCGGCGAGCCGGTTGAACCGGCGCAGCGCGCCGGAGATCAGCGAGAACATGGCGTTTCCTCCGCGTTCGGTGGCTTACTTGACCGAAGTGGCCATATCCATCCAGCGCTGTCCGTCCTTCACTTTGTCGGCGAAGTCCTTCCAGGAGGTCTGCTGCGACAGCGCCTGCCACTTGCGGAAGGCGGCCTCGTCCATATCGGCCACCTTGACGCCGGCCTTGGCGAACACTTCCGCCGCGCGCTCGTCGTCCTTCTTGGCCTCTTCCATCGCGAACTTCTCGAGGCTCAGACCGACCTCGACCATCACCTTTTGCTGTTCCGGCGTAAGCTTCTTGAACACGTCATTGGAAATGAGCAGCGGCTCGAACATGTACCAGAAGCTGTACTTGCGGCCGGACGTGAAGGACTTCGACGTCTCGTACAAGCGGAAGCTGATGTGCGAGGTGGACGAGGTCAGGGCGGCGTCGAGGACCTTGGATTGCATGCCGCTGTAGATTTCGTTCGACGGCACGTTGGTGATGGCGGCACCCGCGCCCTTCAGCATCACGTCCATTTCCTTGCTGCCACCGCGGAACTTGACACCCTTCACGTCGTCAGGCGCCACCAGCGGCTTCTCGGTCGACGAGGCGATGCCGCCGGCCTGCCACACCCAGGTCAGGATCTTGAGACCCTTTTCTTCGAGGTGCTTCTCAAGCTGCTGCCCGATCGGCGAGGTGCGCCAGCGCAGGCCCTGCTCGTAAGAGGTGATCAGGCCCGGCATCAGCGTCAGGTTCACTTCCGGCACCTCGCCGCCGCCATAGGCCAGCGGAAGGACCGACATGTCCAGCACGCCCTTGCGCAGCGCGCCGAACTGGGTGTTGGTCTTCATCAGCGAATTGCCGGGATAGACGGTGATCTTGACCTGACCCTGGGTACGCTTCTCGACTTCGGCGGCAAACTGCTTGGCGAGGCGGTCGCGGAAGTCACCGTCGGGTGTGGTGGCGGCAGGGAACTGGTGCGAAAGCTTCAGGGTGGTCTGGGCAAACGCCGGCTGGGCGGCGCCCAGGCCGAGGGCCAGCAGGGATGCAGAAAGGGTGGTCGCGACAAAGCCGCGCAGGACGGAACGGCGCTGGGATTTCATGCAAGTCTCCTCCAGTCGATTGGATGCATGGTGGTGGTGCCGCACCCCCTTGTTTTGTGCGGTGGGGGCTGATACGCGGCGGATACGTCAGATCAGTTCTTGTATGTAGAAAAGTCAAACGTGTATACACGATAGGATTCGGTGTATTCAGAGTCAAGCTTTGTCTATACTTTTTTGTAATGAGCAAGGAGCCCGACATGGACCACGCCCCGGCGCCACTGCGCCTGTCCGAACAGCTGTGCGAAAAGATCGAGGAACAGATCGTCACCGGCGCGCTGCGCCCTGGTGCCCGGCTCGACGAGCAGGAGCTGGCGGCTGAATTCGGCGTGTCGCGCACGCCGATACGCGAGGCGCTGATCCAGCTGGCGTCGGCCGGTCTGGTCGATACGCGCCCGAGGCGGGGCGCGGTGGTGGCCGAGATCGAGCCACACCGCCTGTGCGAAATGTTCGACGTGATGGCCGAACTGGAGGCGATGTGCGCCCGGCTGGCGGCGCGCCGCATCACCGAGGATGAGATCGCGTCGCTGCGCGCGGCGCACCAGGCCTGCGAGGCCGCCCGCGATGCCGACAACCCGGACGCCTACTACTGGCTCAACGAACTGTTCCACCGCCAGATATATATGGCGAGCCACAACGGCTTCCTCGCCGAACAGGCGATCAGCCTGCACCGCCGGCTGCGTCCTTATCGCCGGCTGCAGCTGCGCGTGCGCAACCGGATGAAGGTTTCGTATTCGGAGCACCAGTCCATCGTGGATGCCATCGTCGCTGGCGAGGGTGATCTTGCGGCCGACCGCATCCGCGGCCACATCCAGGTGCAGGGCGAGCGCTTCACCGACCTGGTGGCGTCGGTCAGGCAGCTGAGCGCGGCCGGCGCCTGACGCACAGCTGCGGTGCCGCCTTGTACAAGGCCACGCCGCACGCCATAATCCGCGGCATGCGCCCGACGATCATCATTGCCGCCCCGTATTCCGGCCTGCGCTGGCGCAAGCCTGCCGCCTGAACCGCCCTCCCTGCACGCCCTGCGTGCGCCCCAGCCCTCCCTTCACCATCCGCCCGTCGTCGCCGGCCGTGTCTGTCCGTGCGCCGGGCGCCGCGAAGGTTGAGAATGCTCCGAAACACGGCCATCGGAAGAAGCCACCATGCTGTTGATGATCGACAATTACGACTCCTTCACCTACAACCTCGTCCAGTACTTCGGCGAACTTGGTGAGGACGTGCGCGTGTTCCGCAACGACGAGATCACGCTGGAACAGATAGACGCGCTGAAGCCGGACCACATCGTGGTGTCGCCCGGCCCCTGTTCGCCGAACGAGGCAGGGGTGTCGGTGCCGCTGATCAAGGCCTTTGCCGGCAAGTACCCCATCCTCGGCGTCTGCCTCGGCCACCAGAGCATCGGTGCGGCCTTCGGCGGCGACGTCGTGCACGCCAAGGTGGTGATGCACGGCAAGACGGCGGCCATCCACCACCTCGACAAGGGCATGTTCCGCGGTCTGCCGAATCCCTTCACCGCCATCCGCTACCACTCGCTGGCGGTGTCGCGCGACACCTTGCCGGACTGCCTCGAAGTGACCGCCTGGACCGACGACGGCGAGATCATGGGCATGCGGCACAAAACGCTGGCCATCGAGGGCGTGCAGTTCCATCCGGAATCCATCCTGACCGAGCACGGTCACCAGATGCTGAAGAACTTCCTCGACGAGTGGAGGGCCGGCGCATGACTTTTTCCCCGAAACAGGCGCTCGAGCGCGTGATCGAGCACCGCGAAATCTTCCGCGACGAGATGACCGCGCTGATGCGTCAGATCATGACCGGCGAGGTGTCGCCGACGCTGATCGCCGCCATCCTGATCGGCCTGCGGGTGAAGAAGGAAACGGTGGGCGAGATCGCGGCCGCGGCGCTGGTGATGCGCGAACTGTCGATGAAGGTGCCGGTGGACAACACCCAGACACTGGTCGACACCTGCGGCACTGGCGGCGACGGTGCGCACACCTTCAATATTTCTACCGCGTCGATGTTCGTCGCCGCGGCGGCCGGCGCGCGCGTGGCCAAGCACGGAGGGCGCGCCAGTTCGTCGCAGAGCGGTTCGGCCGACGTGCTGGAAGCGCTGGGCGTCAATCTGAACCTGACGCCGGCCCAGGTTTCGACCTGCATCGAACAGGTGGGCGTCGGTTTCATGTTCGCGCCCAATCACCACAGCGCGATGAAGCACGCGGCGCCGGTACGGCGCGAACTGGGCGTGCGCACCGTGTTCAACATCCTCGGCCCGCTGACCAATCCCGCCGGGGCGGCCAACCAGGTGATGGGTGTGTTCCACGCCGACCTGGTCGGTATCCTGGCGCGCGTGCTGAAGGAACTGGGCTCGCGCAACGTGATGGTGGTGCATGGCCGCGACGGGCTGGACGAACTGTCGATCAGCGGCGACACCTTCGTCGGCGAACTGCGCGACGGCGAGGTGAAGGAATACACCGTACATCCGTCCGACTTCGGGCTGGCGGTGCACGCGCTGGACACACTGCGCGTAGCCGACGTGCAGGCTTCGCGCGACATGCTGCTGGCTGCACTCGACGGCACGCTTCCGCCGGCGCGCGACATCGTGCTGCTCAATGCCGGCGCCAGCCTTTACGTGTCGGGCGTGGCGGACAGCCTGCGCGACGGCGTCGAACGGGCGCGCGAAGCCATCGAATCCGGCGCGGCGCGGCAGCGTCTCGACAAGCTGGTCGAGCTGTCGCGCTCGTTCGCGAACTGAGGCCGCCCATGTCCGACATCCTGCAGAAGATCCTTGCCACCAAGCGCGACGAAATCGCCAACGGTCTTGTCGCGGAGACGATGGCAGCGCTGCGCCTACGTGCTGAAGAGCAGCCGCCGGCGCGCGACTTCGTCGCTGCGCTGAAGACGCGCGTCGCCGCGAAGAAGCCGGCGGTGATTGCCGAAGTGAAGAAGGCCAGCCCGTCCAAGGGCGTGCTGCGCGCCGACTTCCGGCCGGCCGACATCGCCCGCTCGTACGAGGCCGGGGGCGCGGCCTGCCTGTCGGTACTGACCGACCGCCAGTACTTCCAGGGCAGCCCGGACTATCTGGTCGAAGCGCGCGCCGCCTGCAGCCTGCCGGTGCTGCGCAAGGATTTCATCATCGACCCGTATCAGGTGGTCGAGGCGCGGGCGATGGGCGCGGACTGCATCCTGCTGATCGTCGCCGCCTTCCTGCCGCCCTCGGGCGAAGCCGACGCGGCGCAGCAGGCCTGCGCGGTCGCCGACATGCGCGCACTCGAGTCGCTGGCGACGGAACTGGGCATGGCGGTGCTGGTGGAAAGCCACGACGCCGGCGAACTGGATCTCGCGCTGCAGCTCGATACGCCGCTGATGGGCATCAACAACCGCAGCCTGCGCACCTTTGAAGTGTCGCTGGATTTCACGCTGTCGCAGCTTGAGCGCATTCCGGCCGACCGCGTCGTAATCACCGAAAGCGGCATCCTCGCAACGGAACACGTCGCGGCCATGCGGGCCCGCGACGTGCATGCCTTCCTGGTGGGCGAAGCCTTCATGCGCGCCGCCGACCCGGGGGCCGAGCTGGCGCGCCTGTTCGACATCGCCTGAGCGGACTCAGCCGCGCGTCGCCTCCGGCGCGCGCGGGCCGTCGCCGTGGCGGTGCTTGCCGTGGTGGCCGTGGCGGCCACCCATGCCGGCCAGCGACTTGGCCGCCTCCTTGCGTTGTGCCGGCGTCAGCACTTCGGCCAGATCGGCCATCGTGCGTGTCATTACCTTCGACGCTTCGTCCATCTGAGCGTGGCGGGCGGCACGCTGCTGCTCGATCTGGCCGCGGTCTATCGTGTCGGCCGACAGCAGCGCCAGCATCTGCTGACGGTCGTCGGCATGACCGGCGTGCAGTTTCCTCATTTCCTCGCCGGACGCCTTGACGATCTCGCGGGCGCGCGCCTTCTGTTCCTCGCTGGCGCCGACCTTCGTGAATACGCGCTCGACCATGTGTTCCATGCGCTTGCCCATCGCTTCCGGCCCGTGGTGGCGCTCACCGTGCTTGACCGGGTGGGCACCGCCCTCGGCGCCCGGATGGGCCTGTGCCGGCAGATTGACGGCAACCAGTCCGGCCAGCGCACCAGCGGTGGCAAGACCGGCAAACCAGCGGCCGCGGACAGATGATTTTTCAGGGGTTTTCATGTTCGGGTTCTCCGTTCGCCGGAACGCTCCGGCAGCGAAGCCAGCTTGTGCCGCTGCTGTGAACCCCGATTTCGAGTGGCGTAACCATTTGTAAAGGTTGACGCCCCGAATGCGATTCCGGCACCGGCGTTCGAGTTGCGGGCGAAATGGGCGACGTTGCTCTGCAACGACGGCGTGACCCACGCCGCATCCCAGTATTGGCGCGGGTTTCCGTCGATTTGCTGCGGTATGATCAATCGCAGATACCGTCTCAAGAACGGCCGATAAACCAAAGAGGTCAGCGCCGGGCTCAGGCCCGGCGTCCAATAACATCGTCCAGTCCGCATGACAGCCCCCGCCGCCCGCGCGATCGACTGTGCCATGCTGTCCGGTCTGCCTTCGCTGCCGCTTCTCGCGGACGTGGCACTCGGACTGCGTGCGCTGCCGGCCGGCGTTCCGTCCCTCAATACGCTGTTGCGCCACGATCCGGCCTGGGTGCTGCGCCTGCTGCGTGCATCGCAGCTGATCGCCACGCCCACCGGCGATGGCGGCGCCGGACGGCGCATCGACGCGGTCATCGACGCTTGCGGACATGCGCTGATACAGGTGGCGCTGCTCGACGGCCGCGCGCGCGTCCAGCGCAGCGGCGTCGATCTTGCCGGGCACCATGCGTTCTGGGCGCACTCCATACTGAGCGCCGAAATCGCC
This sequence comes from Methyloversatilis sp. S146-33, assembly GCF_059552495.1. Next base: position 20,486 of record NZ_JCANOT010000019.1, on the reverse strand, counting down.
CGCGAACTGGCCGTTGCGGGCGGTCGCTGCGATCCGGACGAGAGCTTCATCGCCGGCCTGCTGCTCGACGTCGCGTTGCCGCTGCTGGCGGCGGCACCCGGTGGTGGCGAGCGGCACGCGCACCGGCCGACGGAACACGAACTGGCCGCGTTCGAAACCGCCTATGGCGGCGAACATCACGGCGAGGTCGGCGCCGCGCTGCTGTCTGCCGAATGGTCGGCCGGACTGGCGGATGCGCTGCGCTTCTCCCACGCTGACGGCGCGCTCTTCGCCGATGCGCCCGAGCACCTGCGCCTGGCGCGCGCCGCCGAAGAACTGGCGGGTGGCGGTGCCGCCGACACGACGCAGCAACGGGCGCTCGCACAACGCCTGACCGGGCTGGCGGCCGATGCGCTCGACATCGCGCTGCAGGCGGCGCACAGCCGCGCGTTCGAACGCTGCCGGTTGGTCGAGGTGGACGCTGCCGACACGCTGCTCCCGGCCGGTGCGCCCTATCGTCCGACCTTCGCCATCACCGACGCGCAGCCGGACGACAGCGCCGCGCTGACCGGCTTCGCGCGCGCCGGGCTGTTCGGCCAGGTGTATGCGCGGGGCGACGAGCCCGCGCTGTGGACCATGCTTAAACTGGCGTCGGCCTTGCTGCTCGACCTGCCGGCGCCGCAGATACTCCGAGCCGGGCAGGGCGGCAGCGCCTTCACGCCCATCGCGGAGCAGGGCGATAACGTTCAGCGCATCGACCTCGGGCAGGCGGGGCTGGAAGGCGTGTGGCACCAGCTGTCGTCCGGCGCGGCCTGGCTGTGCAGCGACGCGCGTGAAGCCGCTGCGCTGCCGGTCAGCCTGCAGCGCCTGCTGCGCGTGTCGCCCGGGCAGACCGGCCTGATTCAGCCGCTGTGCAGCGAAGCCGGCGTCGAGGCGCTCGCGCTCTACCACTTCCCGGCCAGTCTCGCGCCCGCGCTGATGCGCCGCAGCGACGAACTGCGTGCGCTGGCCGACGGGGCCGGGCGGGCCCTGCACCAGCAGCAGCTGCGTCTGCGCGAACTGGACGAACTGCGGCAGGGCATGGCCGAGCAGTACGCCGTGCATGCGCGCCAGTTGCGCGCCGACCTGCACACGCCGCTCGGCCTGATGCGGCACCAGATCAAGTCGATGCGCCTGAAGATGGGCGCCGATTCGATGGTCGATTCCGAACTGACGGTGTTCGGCGACCAGATCGAACGCATCGACACCGTGCTGCGTCAGTTCGAGGGCCGTCCGCCCGACGTGTCGGCCGACGCCCAGCGCATCGACCTCAATCAGCTGATGGAACAGACGGTGGCGGAGGTCGAGGAGCGCGTGCTGCGGGCCCGCTCGATCTCGACCGAACTGCATCTCGACGCGGCGCTGCCGCCGCTGCACCTGCCGCTCGGCGTGCTGCGCGAGCTGCTGCACGCGCTGCTGGCAATCAGCGCCGAACAGGTCGGCACCTCCGGTCGCATCGCGGTCAGCACGGCCGAAGGTCTGAACCTCAATGGCTCGCTGTTCGTCGAGGTCCGGGTACGCGATTTCGGCCGCGGCATGGACGCCGGGCGGGTGGCGGCGCTGTTCGCGCCGGACGGGAGCGGCGCCAAGCAGGCGACGCCGGCGCACGCACTGGCGCTGGCCCGCTCGCTGGGCGGTTCGCTGTCGTGCAAGAGCGCGGTCGGTCAGGGCACCGTGTTTCAGCTGCTGCTGCCGCGCACGACCCGTCGCCCGGCAGCGGCGGGGGGCGTTTCGCTCTGACCGTCAGGCCGCCTTCCAGCGGCTGTTGGCGTTCACATGCTGGGCGAGGAAATCCATCTGGTCGGCCAGGATGTTGCGGTTGCTGAGGATGAGGTACTCGGCCTTGTTCGGCACGTAGGGCGCGTACATCAGCTGCATCCGCGCCTGCTCCGGCGTGCGGCCGCTCTTGCGCTGGTTGCAGGGCCGGCAGCAGGTCACCACGTTCATCCACAGGTCGCGGCCACCCTGCGACACCGGCACGATGTGGTCACGCGTCAGCTTCTGGTACGAGAACTCGCCGCCACAGTAGCCGCAGATCGAGCGGTCGCGGTGGAACAGTTCGCGGTTGTTCAGCGGCGGCACGGCCGTCTGCAGCTTGTGTGCGTGGCTGCGTCCCTTGATCGCGATGATGCTGTTGGTGCGGATGAAGGACTGTTCGCCAGTGACGCGATTGATGCCGCCGCGGATTTCGAACTCGTGACTGCCGGCCACCCAGGCCACCAGATCCTTGGAGTGATAGAACACGGCATGCTGCCAGCTGACCCAGCGGTGCGGTACGCCGTTGGCGTCGAGGGTCAGTATCCACGGGTGCGACGGGCGTCGCACTTCGTGAACTATGCTCCGGGGTGGGTGCTCCAGCATGATCGTCTTACGCGTCCTCGGTCTGAAATCGGTCAGTCGAAGTGAAACGTGTGTCGTCACGCATCCGCCCGGCGACGCGGGAAACGTTGCCGCGCAAGGTGCTCGGACACTTTAGCAAAGGAAGATGAATTTGCAACCGCGTCAATCGTTTGCGACGCATCGTTCCCTCGGCTGTGCTCTGGCGCTGTCAGCCCTGCTGCACCTGCTTGTTTTCTGGCCGCTGCCGTCCGTGGCGCCGCAGCCCAGCCAGCGCGTGCTCCGGCTGACGCTGAAGCCGGTCGGCCAGAGCGCCTCGCCGGCGGAGGACAGCGCGACTGTGGAGACGGACGTGGTGGCGGACGAGCCGCGCGCGGCGCCGGTTTCGGCGACGGGCACCACCGTCGCGGCTGCGCGCATGCCGCCGCCGGTCGCCGAGCCAGCGTTGCCGGCACCGGGCGAGGACGCGTTGCGGGCGTTGCGCTACGCGCTGGCGCGTGTGGTCGTCGCCGATGGATGGGCGACGGAGCGGCGCGCCGCGTCGATGTCGGTGCAGTTGCACGTACTGGCGCGGCGGGTGGTCGGCGTCGACCTGGCGCGCAGCAGCGGCCGTGACGAGGTCGACGCGGCGGTGCTGGCCGCCTTCAAGGCAGCGGCCGGGCGGGCCGTAATACCGACGTCGCTTCCGGCGCACGGGTTTACCGTCGAACTCGAGCTGGAAGCGGGAGATGCCGCCCGTTCCGATGATGCCGAGCCACCGCTACCCGGTTGAACCCTCGACACCGTCAGCAGCGCACCTGCTGACGGCAGAAGCTGTCCATTGCGACCACCCGCGTGGTCGCGCCGACCGGTTTCATCGCGCGGTCGCCACCGTGATCCAGCGCCAGCCGGAAACCGAAGCTCTGGAAGAAGCGGTCGAACACGTCGGCGCCCAGCGTGGCGACGGCCACCAGTTCATCGCGTTCTGCCGCGTATTCGAGCACGATGCCGGCCAGTGGCTGCGGCGCCGGGCCTTCGAGTACGCGCGCGCCGGCGGCCGGATCGAACTGGCTGTGCTCGGAACAGCAGTGGATCACGCGGGCGCGGCGGCTGTGTGCAGTCGCTTCGTCACGGTAGGCGATGAAACTGATGTCCCGTGTCGGATGCGTGAGCTTGTGCGAGCATATGGCCGAGTAGGCGACGATGGACTGGGCCCGGCCGACGCCGCCGGGCCAGTCGTACTGTTGCCCGTCGGCGGTACGCAGCTTCGTCGTGCCGTCGACCTTCCTGCCCAGATCCAGCAGGAAACAGGGCGTGGCCGGATACGGCCACTGGAATACATAATTGACGCCCGGCTTGAGCGAGGACGCCTTCAGCGGCCGACCTTCGCCGTCGGTCAGTACGCTGCGCGGGTATTCCCGCGCCACGGCGGCGCGCGCGGGCAGGTTCAGTCCGGCCAGTCCGCAGGCGGCGCTGCACGCGGCGATAAAGCTGCGTCTTTCCATCATCACGCTCCACAGGAAACATTCGTGCGGCAGTCGTTGAAAACTAGAAAGTGCCGCCGCGGTAGTCAAGCCGGCCGGAGACAGAATTGAGCACGCCGCCGCAGTCGCTGCCGTCGCCGTCGGAGCCGGCCGATCCGTCGGCCGGGCGCGCTCGCGCGCCGGGGCACGGGTTTGTGGTCAATCTGCTGATCGCCGTCGCCTACTGCCTGCTCGCCGCCCTCAGCTTCCGGCTGCGCGACGTTGCCTCGGGTCAGATGCCGATGTGGGCGCCGATGGGGCTCGCCCTGTTCGCGCTGCTGCAGGGCGGCGCGCGCTGGCTGCCCGGCGTGGTCGTCGGCGTGCTTGCGTCGGCAGTGCTGGCGCGTCAGGGCGCGGCGATGATCATGCTGTTCTCCGCCGGCCAGGTCCTTGCGCCGTGGGCCGGTGCGGTGCTGCTGCGCCGTCTGACCGCGCAACCGACCGATCTGCTCGAACGCACCGATGGTGCGCTCAAGCTGATGGCCGTGATCTATCTGATGGCGGTGCCCAGTGCCCTGGCGACACTGACCGGCAGCGTGCTGCAGCATGGTCTGCCGCCCGAGCGCTGGCTGGAGATCGGTTCCACCGCCTGGCTCGGTGACGCGCTCGGCGCCATCGTCACCGTGCTGCCGCTGCTGGCCTGGGGCGCGCGCCGGCCGCTGCAGCAGCTCAAGCGCCGCCTGCCCGAGCAGATCGTCGTCGTCGGCGCGCTGATGGCCCTCCTCAGCGTTACCTTCGCCGGCGTCGCGCTGCTGCCGGACCCGATGCTGCAGCTCTACGTCGCGCTGCCGCTGGTCGTGTGGGTGGCGCTGCGTTTCCCGCCGCGCGTCGGCTGGACCGCTTTCCTGATCACTTCGATGATGGCGCTGGCCGGCACCGCCAACGGCACGTCGCCGTTCAGCCCGCACCCGATGCAGGTGCAGCTGCTGGTGCTGCACGGCCTGATCATGCTGACCGCCGCGACCGCGCTGTTCATCGGCGCCGCGATGTCGGAGAAGCAGGCGGCCCGACGCGCGCTGCGCGAGCGCGAATCGCATTTCCGCGCGCTGACCCTGCTGTCGGCCGACTGGCACTGGGAACTGGACGCCGAACTGCGCTACCACCGGCTGCCGGACGAACTGACCGACGCACACTTCGGTGACACCGAGCTGGATGGCTGCGCGCCGTGGGAAATTTCCGGCGAGGAAGCGCTGACCCAGCCCTGGGGCCTGCTGCGGCAGACACTGGAACGGCACGAAGCCTTCCGCGATTTCCTGTCGCGCCGCCGTGACGGTTCGCGCTGGCGCTACCTCGCCTCGTCCGGCGAACCGGTGTTCGACGCGTCCGGCGCCTTTTCCGGCTATCGCGGCGTCAGCCGCGACATCACCGCCGAAATGCAGGCGCGCGAGGCGCTGCGCGAAGAGGAGTTCCGCCTGCGCGCGCTGGTCGATGCGCTGCCCGACCTGATCGTGCTGAAGGACAGGCACCTGCGCTGGCGCCTGGCCAACCGCGCGCTGCTCGACACGCGTTGCCTGAAGAAGACGGCCTGGCTGGGGGCGACCAGCGAGGAACTGGCAGCGCATCTGCCCTCGCTGTCCGAGGTGCTGCTGCACAACCACGCCATCGCGCAGGAGGTCGCCCGCACCTGCAAGCCGCATTTCGAGGAACAGGTGGTCGACCTGGCCGGCAACGATCCGCGCGTCTACGACGTCAGCATCATTCCGCTGGTCGACGACGACGGCGCCTTCAATGGTCTGGTGTCGGTACGCCGCGACGTGACCGCGCAGCGCGAGGCGGCGCGCATACAGGCCGAGCACGTGCAGAGTGTGCAGTCGCAGAACGACGAACTGGAACGACGTGTCGGCGCGCGCACCGCGGCGCTGGAAGCGGCGGTCAAGGAGCTGGAGGCCTTCAGCTATTCGGTGTCGCACGACCTGCGCGCACCGCTGCGTGCGCTCGACGGTTTTTCGCGATTGCTGGTCGAGGACTACGGCGATCTGCTGGACGAGCAGGGGCGCGAGTACCTCGCGCGCATCCGTCGCAACAGCCAGCGCATGGGCGAACTGATCGACGACCTGCTCGAACTGTCGCGCGTGTCGCGCGCCGAGGTGCGCCGCACGCTGACCAATCTGTCGGACGTCGCTCGCGACATCGCGCGCGAACTCGACGCCGAGGCGCCGTCACGACAGGTGCAGTGGGTGATTCCGGAAGGCCTGTGGGTGGACGCCGATCCCGGCCTCGCCCGCATCGTGCTGGAAAACCTGCTGCGCAACGCGTGGAAGTTCACCCGACTGCAGCCGCAGCCGCGCATCGAGATCGGACAGTCCCGGCTGGGCGAACAGACCGCCTATTACGTGCGCGACAACGGCGCCGGCTTCGACATGGCGTACGTCGGGCGCCTGTTCGCGCCCTTCCAGCGCCTGCACAACAATCGCGAATACGACGGCAGTGGCATCGGTCTGGCCATCGTGCAGCGCATCATCCGGCTGCATGGCGGCCGCGTCGCGGCCGAGGGCGTGCCGGGGCAGGGGGCGACCTTCAGTTTCAGCTTCGGCGCCGCCGCCGAGGTGGTCGAGGCCTGAGCCGGCGCAGGCGCGCTCAGCTGGCGGCGGCAGGCAGCGTGAAGTGATGGACGCCGAAGTTGCCTTGTCGGCGCTCCTCGAAAAAGGTGCGCAAGGTGAGCGACACGCTGCGGAAGGCCAGTTCGTCCCACGGGATGTCGGCCTCGTCGAACAGCTTCACTTCCAGTGATTCGGTGCCCGGCGCGAAATCGAGGTCGAGCAGCCGGGCGCGGAACAGCAGGTGGATCTGGTCGATGAAGGGCACGCTCACCATCGTGTAGGGCGCCAGCAGTTCCACCCGCGCGCAGGCCTCTTCGCGCGTCTCGCGCATCGCGCCCTCGGCGGCGCTCTCTCCGTTCTCCATGAAGCCGGCAGGCAGCGTCCAGTAGCCGTGGCGCGGCTCGATCGCCCGCCGGCACAGCATCACCTTGTCTTCCCACACCGGCAGCGTACCGACCACCATGCGCGGGTTCTGATAATGAATGCTGCCGCAGGCCGGGCAGACGTGGCGCGGGCGGTTGTCGCCCGCCGGAACGCGCAGTTCGACCTCGCTGCCGCAATGGGCGCAGTACTTCATGTGTCGGGTGGCAAAGCCGTGTTGCTGAGCAGGCCACGAGTGTAGCGCCGCCCCCGGCGGATGCGCATGGGGTGGCCGGATTTTTGCTGTTGCCCTCAAGTCGGGAGACTCCCCGGCCGTAAGGAAAGCCAATGCCGATTGATTCGGGGTGGTCACGCGCGCGCCGCCTCGTTGAAACGGTTGCTGCACAGCCCGGATTCACGAATGAATGACCTGATCGATACACGCCGCTTCCAGGAAATAAAGGCCGCGGGCGAATTGCCGTCGCCCAAGGGCATCGCCTTGTCGATTGCCCGCATGAGCCAGCGCGGTGACGCCTCGCTGGCTGAACTGGCCCGGCTGATCCAGGGCGATCCGGCACTGGTCGGGCGTCTGGTACGTGCCGCCAACGGCACGCTGCCGCAGGGCTCGCGCCCGGTGGTCGCGCTGCGCGATGCGCTGGCGGTGCTTGGCATGGCGGCGGTGCGCAACCTGGCGCTGGGCTTCTCGCTGATTTCGAGCAACGGCGAAGGTCTCTGCCGCAGCTTCCCCTACACACGCTTCTGGACCGGGTCGGTCATCCGCGCCATCGCGATGCAGAAGATCGTCATGCGACTGCGCAGCGCCGGTGTCGAGGAGAGCTTCAGCGTCGGCCTGCTGTCGGGGGTCGGCGCCCTCGGTCTGGCCAGCGTGTTCCCGGTGCAGTATTCGCGCGTGCTCGACGAAGCGCGCGGCGACCCGGCCTGCCTGCTCGAACAGGAGCGCCAGGCGTTCGCGATGACCCACGTCGAACTGAGTGCGGCGATGCTGCTCGACTGGGGCATGCCGCGCTTCTTCGTCGCCGCGGTGCTGGGCCACGAGTCGGCACTGAGCACGCCGGTTGATCCGGGCTCGCGCGAGTACGGTCTGACGATGGCACTGGGCCTGGCCCGCGCCATCGAGAGCGCCTGCATGGCCGATGAAGCCAGCCGGGCGCAAAGTCTGGACGCCGCGCGCGCGCTGGCGGCTCGCATGGAGTGGGTGCCGGAGCAGGTGTCCGCGCTGTGCGAGGAAGTCGCCCTCGACTGGAAGGACTGGTCGCAGATGCTGCCGGTCGATGCCTATGCCTTGCCCAGTCTCGATGGACTTGCCGACACGCTGGTACCGGCTCCGCCGCCCGTCCCGGCCGCGCCGCCAGCGCCGGCAGCGCAGCAGGCGGCCAACGACGCGCCGGGCAGCGAAGGCTTGCGCGTGCTGGTGGTGGAGGACGACGCGGCCACCCGGCTGACACTGCAGACCTTGCTGGTACGCGGCGGCTATCAGGTCGCGGTGGCAGAGGACGGCGTACGCGGCATGGATCTGGCGCTCGAGTTCCAGCCGCACATCATGGTGGTCGACTGGGTGATGCCGCAGATGAACGGCCTCGAACTGACGCGCACGCTGCGCCAGACCCGCATGGGCCGCAACATCTACATCATCCTGCTCACCAGTCACGAAGAGGATCAGCGCTTGATCGAGGCCTTCGAATCGGGCGTCGATGACTACATGGTCAAGCCGCTGCGGCCGCGCGTGCTCGAAGCGCGGCTGCGTGCAGGTCAGCGTCTGGTGCGCATGCAGCGCGAACTGGAGAGCGAGCGCGAGGAAATCCGCCGCTACGCAGCCGAACTGGGCGTGAGCAACCGCCGCCTGCAGGAGGTCGCGCTGACCGACGCGCTGACCGGCTTCCCGAACCGCCGCTACGCGATGAGCCGCATCGCTCAGGAATGGGCGATCGCGCAACGCAGTGAGCGCCCTCTGTCCTGCCTGCTGATCGACATCGACCATTTCCGTCAGATCAATGAAACCTACGGGCGGGATGTCGCCGATCAGGTGCTGGAACAGACCGCCCGGGCGATCCGCGAATGCATGCGCGCGCAGGACGTGGTGTGCCGCACCGGCGGCGACGAGTTCCTGATCATCTGCCCGGACACCGATCTGGAACAGGCGATGGCCTGCGCGCAGCGCGTGTGCGCCGGCGTCGCCGCGGCACCGGTGCAGGCCGGTCGCCTGCGCCTGACCAGTTCGATCAGCATCGGCGTGGCCGAGCGCCTGCCGGCCATGCCGGACGCCGACGCGCTGCTCACTTTCGCCGACCAGGCACTGGTCGCCGCCAAGAGTGCCGGGCGCAACCGGGCGCACGCGGCGGAATGGGCGGTGAACAGGTCCTAATCCCCCCTCAACCGAAAGGGTAAAGAGAGACTTTTGCCCGCATCCGGCAAAAGTCGTTGCTCAAGTTTCGGCAGATCTTGCCGTCCATTGATCCCGTTGATCGTGCTCACGACCCGGAATGAAGTGGATGGACCGTCACTCTGACAAGATGGGAGGGTTCAGAACCATCAAGGTATTGATGGTCGAGGACAATGAAGACGATGTCTTCCTGCTGAACGCTCAACTGAGCGCGCGCGGGCTGGACACGTATTCCGAGCGCGTCGATAGCGCCGGCGATCTCGCCCGCGCGCTGGAAGAGCGCGAATGGGATCTGGTCATTTCCGACCACGCCATGCCCGGCTTCGATTCGGCGTCCGCGCTCGAGGTCGTGCGCCGCAGCGGGCGCGACATTCCCTTCATCATCTACTCCGGCAAGATTTCCGACCACATGGCCTTCTCAGCCATGCGCAACGGCGTTGCCGACTACGTCCAGAAGGGCAATATCGCCCGCCTGGTGCCGGTGATCGAACGCGAACTGCGCGGCGTCGAGACGCGGCGCGCGGTGCAGACGGCGGACGCGCGCATCCATGCGCTGGCTTTCTTCGACACGCTGTCGGCACTGCCCAACCAGACCCTGCTGCGCGCCCAGATCGACGACTGGCTCGACACCGCCCGCCGCAGCGTCGAAGCCAGCCACGCCACGCTGATGGTGGTGGATATCGACCGCTTCCTGCGCATCAACACCAGCTTCGGCTACGAAGCCGGCAATGCGGTGCTGCGCGAAGCGGTGCGCCGGCTGATAGAGCGCGCCGGAGATGGCGCGATGATCGCCCGCCTCAGCGGTGACCGCTTCTGCGTGTTCGCGCCGGCCTGCACCACGCGTGCGCTGGCGTCGGCACTTGCGCAGCGGCTGATGGACGCCTTTTCCACACCGATCATCAAGGACGGCCTCGAACTGTTCCTGACCGCTTCGGTCGGCGTGGCGATGACGCCGGACGATGGCGACGATGCGCAGTCCCTGATCATGAATGCCGAAGCGGCGATGGCCAGCGCGAAGCGCTCCGGCGGCAACGGCATGAGCTTCTACGCGCGTGAGATGAGCGCCAGCTCGGCCGAGAAGCTGGTGCTGGAAACGCACCTGCGGCACGCGGTGCAACGCGGCGAACTGTTCCTGAACTACCAGCCCATCCTGAATGGCGTGACCGGCCGCCCTTCCGGCGTGGAGGCGCTGCTGCGCTGGAAGCATCCGCAGCGCGGCGTCGTGTCGCCGGACCGTTTCATTCCGCTGGCCGACGAATCCGGACTCATCGTCGAGATCGGCGCCTGGGTCATGCGCGAAGCCTGCAGCCAGGGCAGGCTGTGGCACGAACAGGGCATGACCGACCTGTCGATGTCGGTCAATGTGTCGGCCGTGCAGTTCGCCCAGCCGCGGCTGCTCGAAACCGTGCGCACCACGCTGGAGGACACTGGTTTTCCGCCGGAGAAGCTGGTGCTCGAAATCACCGAATCGGTGCTGATGAAGGACGCCGAAACGACCATCGGCATGCTGAAGGCGCTGAAGAACATGGGCGTCCGAATCTCGATGGACGACTTCGGCACCGGCTATTCATCGCTGTCCTACCTGAAGCGCTTCCCGATCGACATCGTCAAGATCGACAAGTCCTTCGTCCGCGACATCAACGAGGACGAGGACGACGCCGCCATCATCCGCGTCATCATCGCGCTGGCCCGCAGCCTGCGCCTGACCACGGTGGCGGAGGGCGTGGAAACGCCAGAACAGCTGGGCTTCCTGATGCGCGAGCAGTGCGACCGCTTCCAGGGCTATTTCTTCTCGCGACCGGTGGACGCCGACGTGCTCTGCGCCCGCATCCTGGACGGCTCACTTCTGATTTAAGTTTTTCCCGGCGCTGCCGTTACCTGCCCTGTCCGCCCGATTTTCAGGGTGGCACTCCCCGTACACGCCCGAAATGTAAGAATTTTTCTTACAGGATTTCGTTCGCCCCTTCGTACAGCAAGTTTCGCCAGCCCCTGATTGGGCATCGGCGCCCCTCTCGGCAGAATGCATCCCACACACAGGCGCACTCTGCACCTGCTCCAAGGAGGGATCGAGGCATGAAGACGACCGGCTTGCTCAACGAGATTCGCGAACTGAATCTTGCCTATCTGATGCTCGCTCAGCAGATGATCCGCGAGGACCGCGATGCAGCGATGTTCCGCCTCGGTGTCAGCGAGGAAGTCGCCGGCATGATCGAGTCGCTCTCCCCGGCACAGGTCCTGAAGATGGCCAGCGCCAACATGATGCTGTGCCGCCTGCGTTTCGACGACCGCGTCCTGCTCGGCCTGTTGTCCAGCCACGGTCGTGACGCATCGACCTCCCACCTGCACGCGACCATCCTGGCCTGCGCGCAGCCGGTCGAAGCGGTTTCCTGAGTCAGGGAGTCAAGGTCATGAAAAACAAGAGCATCGTTTCCGAAGGTCGCGAAATCGCGCTGGCGGTGAACCTGATCCAGCTGGGCGCCCGCCTGCAGCTGCTGGAAGCCGAAACCCATCTGTCGCGTGAGCGTCTGCTCAAGCTGTACAAGGAAGTGAAGGGCGTGTCGCCGCCGAAGGGCATGCTGCCTTTCTCGACCGACTGGTTCATGACCTGGCAGCCGAACATTCACGCTTCGCTGTTCATGTCCTTCTTCAGTTTCTTCAAGCAGAACACCGGTCTCAACCAGCTGGACTGCATCGTCAAGGCGTTCAAGCTCTACCAGGAACACGTGCAGACGCACGACATGGAAGAAGTGCTGAGTCTCACCCGCGCCTGGACGCTGGTGCGCTTCTTCGACGCCAAGCTGCTGCAGCACACGAAGTGCACCTGCTGCGGCGGCCACTTCGTGGCGCACGCCTACGACCCGAAGGCCAGCTATGTCTGCGGCCTGTGCAACATTCCCGCACGCGCCGGCAAGACGCGCCGTGCCCGCGAGGCGCTGATCGCCGCCTGATCCGTTTTCTCTCTCCTGTCTGACCTCCTCCTTGCGCGAGCAAGGAGCTCGCCGCTGCGGGGCAACCCGCAGCGGCATTTTTTTGTGCGTCGGGTGCTGTTCACCTGCGTAGCAGACTTGGTCAAGTTTCCTGAGGTGGTGCCGTTAGACCAGCAGGCACGCAGTGATTGATGCCCCGAACATCCGTCATACACAGGGAAATTCCATGTTTCTGATCATCGGCTACGTGATCATCCTTGCCGCTTCGGTCGGCACCTACGCACTGCACGGCAGTCTGGCCGCGCTGTGGGTGCCCGCCGAGTACGTCGCCATCTTCGGTCTGATGATCGGTGGCTTCGTGGCCGGCAACGGCATGGCTGCAATCAAGGCGACGGTGGCCGCGCTGCCGTCGGTATTCAAGGGTTCGTCCTACAACAAGGCCTTCTACGTGGACGTGCTGGCCATGCTGTACGAAATCCTGGCCAAGGTGCGCAAGGAAGGGCTGATGTCGATCGAAGCCGACGTCGAGAATCCCGAATCCAGCCCCATCTTCTCCAAGTACCCCAACTTCCTCGCCGACCACCACGCGGTGGATTTCCTGACCGACTACCTGCGGATGATGGTGGGCGGCAACCTGAACGCCTTCGAGATCGCCGACCTGATGGACGCCGAGATCGAAACCCACCACTCCGAGCAGCATGTCGCGGTGCATTGCGTGTCGAAGATGGCCGACGGCGTGCCGGCCTTCGGCATCGTCGTCGCGGTGATGGGTGTGGTGAACGTGATGGGCTCGGTCGGTCAGCCGCCGGCCGTGCTGGGCAAGATGATCGGCGGCGCGCTGGTCGGCACCTTCCTCGGCATCCTGCTCTCCTACGGTTTCGTCGCGCCGATCGCCTCCCAGCTCGAACAGAAGATGGAAGAGGGCGGCAAGATCTACGAATGCATGAAGGTCGTGCTGCTGGCCAGCATGAACGGCTATGCGCCGCAGGTGGCGATCGAGTTCGGCCGCAAGGTGCTGTACTCGCCGGACCGCCCCAGCTTCAAGGAGCTGGAGGACGAAGTGAAGAGCCGCAAGGGCAAGTGAGCGGGCGCAACGCTCATCTCCTGACCTCCTCATACACCATCGGTTGAGCCATGTCCGACGATACCCAGCAGCCAATCATCGTCAAGAAGATCAAGAAGGGCGGCGGCGGCGCGCACGGCGGCGCCTGGAAGATCGCCTACGCCGACTTCGTGACCGCGATGATGGCCTTCTTCCTGCTGATGTGGCTGCTCGGCTCGACCGCGCAGGGCGACCTCGAAGGGATTGCCGAGTACTTCGAGAACCCGCTGAAGGTGGCGCAGCAGGGCGGCTCCGGATCGGGCGACAGTTCGAGCGTCATCCAGGGCGGTGGACGCGACCTGACGCGGCAGGCCGGTCAGGTGAAGTACGGCGCGGTCGAGACCAAGCAGCGGTCGATCAATCTCAGCGCCAGCAGCGAAGACCAGAAGTCCGAGGAGATGAAGCGCGAGCAGCAGCGCCAGGAGCGCGTCAAGCTGATCGAGCTGAAGAGCCAGATCGAGGCGCGCATCGAAGCCAATCCCGACCTGCGCCCCTTCCGCAACCAGCTCATGCTGGACGTGACGTCCGAAGGGCTGCGCATCCAGATCGTCGACGAGCAGAACCGGCCGATGTTCGCCTCGGCCAGCGACCGGCTGCAGCCCTACACGCAGGTCATCCTGCGCGAGATCGGCCTCATCCTGAACCAGGTCGACAACCGCGTTTTCCTGTCCGGGCATACCGACGCCAAGCCGTTTGCCGGCGGCGTCGGCGGTTTCTCCAATTGGGAGCTGTCTTCCAACCGCGCCAACGCCTCGCGCCGTGAGTTGATCGCTGGCGGCATGGATCCGGAGAAAGTGCTGCGGGTGGTGGGCATGAGTTCCATCATTCCCTTCGACAAGGACGACCCGTTCAACCCGATCAACCGTCGCATCAGCATCATCGTGCTGAACCGCGACACCGAGCAGGCGATGCTGTCGGACGGACGTTCGGTCAACGTCGAGGACGTGGCCGGAGCGGCCGGTGCGGTGACGCCGCCCTGATCAAGTTATGCCTGGTAATGCCGTAAGACATGAAGTCAGTCCGTATCGTTGCCATGTAATTCAAGATGCCATGAGAATAAGACCGATCGCGCTTTTAGCCGCCTGGGCCGGATCCGCCGTATGCGCCGCTGCCGGGGCCCTGATGGCGACCCAGTCCGTGCTGCCGGTCATGGCAGCCGTTGCGGGCGCTGCAGTGCTGTGGACGCTGATCGTGCTGCTGTCCGGTCGTCCGGCGCCGGCGATTTCGGAAGAGGCACTCAGCGTGCAGACCGACCCCGACCCTGCCCATCAGCGAGTGATCGGCAGTTCGGACGTGGTGCATGGCCAGTGCATCCGGATGAACGAGGAACTGACACGCGTGCAGCAGCTGCTGCACGAAGCGATCGGCGGCCTCACCCAGAGCTTCCACAACATGCACGGCGAAACCACGAGCCAGCGCGAGACGGCGATGGCGCTGACCGGCGGTGACGGCAGCGAACAGTTTGACTTCGCGAGCTTCGTCGACGAAACATCCGGCACCATGCAGCGCGTCGTCGATAGCGTGGTCCACAATAGCAAGCTGGGCATGGAGCTGGTCGAACTGACCGAAGGCATCGCGCGCGAAACCGAGGGCGTGCGCGCCCTGCTCGGCGAGATCGGCGGCATTTCCAAGCAGACCAATCTGCTCGCGCTGAATGCGGCGATCGAGGCGGCGCGCGCTGGCGAGGCCGGCCGCGGCTTTGCGGTGGTGGCCGACGAGGTGCGGGACCTGTCGGCGCGCACCAGCGATTTCAGTCAGCAGATCGTCACCCTGGTCGACCGCGTGCAGGCCAACGTGAAGATGACCGAGTCGGCGCTGGCCCACATGGCCGCCCAGGACATGACCTTCGCGCTCGAGTCGAAAACACGGGTCGAAACCGTCGTACGCGGCCTCGAAATGCTGCACCAGCGCCGCCAGCGGTCCATCGTCGATCTGGGCGCCTCGGTCGAACGCGTCGATCTGGCAGTGGCGCACGCCGTGACCTCGCTGCAGTTTCAGGACATGACCGCGCAGCTGATCGGCCACGTGCAGAAGCGCATCGATGCCATCGACGGCGTGTGCGCCAGCGTGCGCGAACTGTCGCGTGCGGCGGCGCTGGGCCACGCATCACCCGAACTTGCACAGCGTGTCGACGACGCACTGGCGCATCTGGCGGTTGTAGACAGCACGAATCCGGTGGCCCAGAAGGCCTACCAAGAAGGCGAAATAGAACTGTTCTGAAGGAGAAGTACCATGGCAAAGACCGTGCTTGCGATCGACGATTCCGCGTCGATCCGTCAGATGGTGGCATTCACGCTGAAGAGCTCGGGATACGAGGTGATCGAGGCTGTCGATGGGCAGGACGGCCTGGACAAGGCCAAGGCCAAGTCGGTCAACCTCGTGCTGACCGACCAGAACATGCCGCGCATGGATGGCCTGACGCTGATCCGCAACCTGCGCAGCATGGCGCAGTACAAGGCCACGCCCATCCTGATGCTGACCACCGAATCGTCCGATGCGATGAAGGCCCAGGGGCGCGCCGCCGGCGCGACCGGCTGGCTGGTCAAGCCCTTCGACCCGCAGAAGCTGGTCGAGGTGGTGAAGAAAGTCATCGGCTGATCCACCCTTACCTGGCGCGGGGAGACAGTCCATGACGGTGGACATGAGCCAGTTCTACCAGGTGTTCTTCGAGGAAGCGGCGGAGCATCTGGCGAACATGGAGCAGATGCTGCTCGACATCGACCTGCAGAGCGTCGATGACGAAGAAATGAACGCGATCTTCCGCGCCGCCCATTCGATCAAGGGCAGTGCGGGCACTTTCGGCTTCCACGATCTCGCCCAAGTCACGCACGAACTCGAAACCCTGCTCGACCGCGTGCGCAAGCACGAGGTGGTGATGACGCCGGCCATGGTCGACGCCTCGCTCGAAGCGGGCGACCTGCTGCGCGACCTGGTGGCGGCACATCGCGGCGAGGGTGCCGCAGACATGGCACGCGTGGCCGAAGTGTGCGCATCGATCAAACGCCTGTACGCCGACCCGGCATCCGCGGCCGACGAAGACCCGCAGCCGCTGCCGGCCACGGCACTCCCGTCCTCATTCCGTTTCAGTTTCGTCCTGCCGCAGAGCTGTGCCGACGCGGCCGGCGTGATCGACAACATGCGCGCCGAACTCGAGGCGCTCGGTGTGTACGTGGTCGATGTATCGATCGACGCGGACGGCCGCTGGCAGTGCCTGCTCAATGGCCAGATCGATGCGACGGCGGTGCGTGACATCGTCGAGTTTGTCGCCAGGCCTGGCAGTTACGCCGACAGCACCTGCGCGCCCTCGGCGGCAGGCGGCGACGAAGCCTGGGGGCTTTTCGACGACGCTGCGCCGGAAGCGGCGGCGGGCGCCGACGACGGCAGTTACGGCTTTTTCGATCCGCCGGCGCCGGCCGTCGCGGTTCAGCAGGACGACAGTTTCGGCTTCTTCGATGCCGCACCCGGCGTGCCGACCGCGCCTGCGCCGGCAACGGCGTCGGCAGACGACAGCTTCGGCCTGTTCGAGCCGCTGCCGGCCGAACAGGCCGCGGTGCTCCCGATGGCCGCACATCCTTCGGTGCAGTCGCACGCACCCGTTGCCGAGAAGGCAGCCGAGCCGCCCAAACCCGCTGCGTCTGCGCGCACCCCCAAAGCGACCGGTGGCGATACCTCCATCCGCGTCGGCGTCGACAAGGTGGACCAGATCATCAATCTGGTCGGCGAACTGGTGATTACGCAGGCGATGCTGGCGTCGGCCGCATCGAAGCTCGACCCGGTCGAGTTCGAACGGCTGATGAATGGTGTGCAGCAGCTCGAGCGCAATACGCGCGACCTGCAGGAATCGGTCATGTCCATCCGCATGCTGCCGATGTCCACCGTGTTCTCGCGCTTTCCGCGCGTGGTGCGCGATCTGTCGCAGAAGCTGGGCAAGCAGGTGCGTCTGGTGCTCGCCGGCGAATCGACGGAACTGGACAAGGGGCTGATCGAGCGCATCGCCGATCCGCTCACCCACCTGGTGCGCAACAGCCTGGATCACGGCATCGAAACGCCGGACGTGCGCGAAGCGCGCGGCAAGCCGCGCGAGGGCACGATCACGCTGAAGGCTTCGCACCAGAGCGGCAACATCGTCATCGAGGTCGGTGACGACGGTGCCGGTCTGAACCGCGAGCGCATCCTGTCGAAGGCACGCGAGCGCGGCCTGCCGGTCAGCGACAACATGAGCGACCAGGAGGTGTGGGGACTCATCTTCGAAGCCGGCTTCTCGACCGCCGACCAGGTGACCGAGGTGTCCGGCCGCGGCGTCGGCATGGACGTCGTGAAGAAGAACATCACCGCGATGGGCGGCCGCGTGGACATCGAATCGATGACCGGCATCGGCACCCGCATGACGGTGCGCCTGCCGCTGACGCTGGCCATCCTCGACGGCATGTCGGTCGCGGTCGGCGCTGACACCTATATCGTGCCGCTGAACTACGTCGTCGAATCGCTGCAGCCGACCGCGGCGATGATCAAGAGCGTCGGCGGCGAGCCGCGGCTGGTGCAGGTGCGCAACGAGTACCTGAACATCCTGACGCTGCGGGATGCGCTCGGCCTTGCTGGCGGCACCACCGATCTCGAACGCGGCATCCTCGTCGTGCTCGAAGCCGATGGTGACAAGATCGCGCTGTTCGTTGACGAACTGGTCGGTCAGCACCAAGTGGTGATCAAGAGTCTGGAGGCCAACTACCGCAAGGTGGTCGGCATTTCCGGCGCCACCATCATGGGTGACGGCCACGTCGGGCTCATTCTTGACGTGCCGTCGCTGGTCGAATCGGCGCGCGGACGCCTCGCCGTCGCCGCCTGATCCGCAACGTCCTCAATGACCCCGCCGGCCGCTGGTCGGGCGGGGCCGTCGCCGTCCGTCTCGCGCCGTGTGCACACGCAAAATTAGGTGCTTCCAAGCCTCAAGGCGCCCGCCTTGCATGCCGTTACAACTTCCGTAATCGCAGCGAGGGAGCTCACGATGATGCAGGCGGCGCAGGCAGTGTCGCACCGGCCGGACGACGGCGCGGAGGGTAGTTACGCCCAGGAGTACCTCACCTTCACGCTGGGTGAGGAAGAGTACGCAATCGATATTCTCAAGGTGCAGGAGATCCGCGGCTACGACGCGGTGACCAGCATCGCGCACGCACCCCCCTTCATCAAGGGTGTGATCAATCTGCGCGGCACCATCGTTCCCATCGTCGACCTTCGCATCAAGTTCGGTGTCGGCGTCGTCGAATACACCCCGTTCACGGTCACCATCATCTTGAATGTCGGCGGTCGTGTCGTCGGCATGGTGGTCGATTCGGTGTCCGACGTGCTGGCGCTCGAATCGTCAAAGATCCTGCCGGCCCCGGAATTCTCGTCCAGCCTCGACACCCGCTACATCCACGGTCTCGGCTCCATCGACGAGCGCATGCTCATCGTCGTCGATATCGAAAAGCTCATGCTGTCGGCCGACATGGCGTTGGTCGACGATCAGGTTCACTGAAGGTGGCACACATGGATTCCCACTCCGCATCCCCGGCCGCCGCGCGCGGCCTGACCGTCCAGCAGCGGCTGATGGTCATCGTTGCCGCCAGTCTGGCCGGCATCCTGCTGCTTGCCGCGGTACTGCTGGCCGGCATGCGCAGCACCATGATCGAGGACCGCAAGAACGCCGCGCGCTTCGCGGTCGAATCGGCCTGGGGCGTCGTCGATGTCTTCCACAAGCGCGCATTGTCCGGCGAACTGACGCAGGAGGAGGCGCGCAAGCAGGCGATGAACACGCTGCGCACGATGCGCTACAACGGCGAGGACTATTTCTGGATCAACGACTTCGGTCCGCGCATGGTCATGCACCCGACCAAGCCCGACCTCGACGGCAAGGATCTCAGCGGCTCGAAGGACCCGAATGGCAAGGCGCTGTTCGTCGAATTCGTCGCCGTGGCCAAGGCGAGCGGCGCCGGCTTCGTCGACTACCAGTGGCCGCGGCCGGGTGCCGACAAGCCGGTGGACAAGGTGTCCTATGTGCGCCAGTTTGAGCCCTGGGGCTGGATCGTCGGTTCCGGCATCTATGTCGATGACGTCAATGCGCTGGTGCTGAAAGAGGCGTTGCGTGTCGCACTGATCGCGTTGCTGATCGCTGCGGTGATCGGTGTGATCGGCGTGCGACTGGGTCGCAGCATCGCCGGTCGCCTGCGTATCGCCGGCAGCCATGCCAATGAGATCGCATCCGGCGTGCTCGACCGCCGCATCGACGCCGGCACGCAGGATGAGGTGGGCCAGCTGATGTCGGCGCTGGAGCGCATGCGCACCGATCTGCAGGCGCGCGCGGAGCTTGAGCGTGCGGTCGCGGAAGAGAACCTGCGTGCGCGCACGGCGCTCGATTTCGTCACTACGAACGTACGCATCGCGGACGAAAGCGGCAAGGTGCTGTATGCGAATCGCGCGATGCACGCAACGGTGACTCGCATTGCAGACGAGTTGCGGCGTCATATCCCGGGCTTCTCGCTCGACAAGTTCATCGGTTGCAACATTTCGGCCATCTGCACCAATCCGGATTTCGTGCGCGAGTCCAAGACCACGGCAGATGGCTATCGGGCCCGCTTGGTCATTGGCCATCATGTGTTCGAACTGGTGTCGACACCGATCGTTGGCGAGTCGGGTCAGCGCATCGGCACCGTTGGTGAATGGATAGACCGCACCGACGAAGTCGCGATCGAACAGCAAGTGACGGATCTGGTCGTTGCCGCCGGCCAGGGCGACTTCAACCAGCGTCTGTCGCTCGACGGCAAACAGGGATTCTTCCTTCAGTTGGCCGAGGGACTCAACGGGCTGGTCGAACAGGTGTCGGTCAGTCTGTCCGATGTGGCTGCCGTGCTCAGTAGCGTATCGGGCGGCGATCTGACGCGACGCATCGATCGTAACTACAGCGGCCTGTTCGGGCAGCTGAAGGACGACACGAACACGACAGTGGACAAGCTGCGCGAGGTGGTGGGCCGGATCAAGGATTCGACCGAAGCGATCAACACGGCGGCACGGGAGATTGCGGCGGGCAACAGTGACCTGAGTTCGCGCACCGAAGAGCAGGCGAGCTCGCTGGAAGAGACGGCCAGTTCGATGGAAGAGCTCAATGCGACGGTGAAGCAGAACGCGGAAAGTGCGCAGAAGGCGAACGAGCTGGGTCGTCAGAGCAACGAAGCGGTGACGCGCGGCGCGGAGACGGTGAAGCGGGTGGTGTTGACGATGTCGGACATCCAGGACTCGAGCCGGAAGATCGCGGACATCATCGGCGTG
>NZ_JCANOT010000017.1:0-62064 GCF_059552495.1 Methyloversatilis sp. S146-33 | reverse complement strand
GTCGACAACGTGCGCGACGTGGTGAGCGAAGGGCTGAACGCGGGCACGGACACGGTCCGCAGTGGGCTGAGCTACGCGCTGGGTGCGAACGTCGAGAACCTTGTGCTGACGGGCACGGCGCACCTGAGCGGCACGGGCAACGCGTTGGCCAACGTGATTACCGGCAACAGCGGCAACAACGTGCTCTCTGGCGGCCTTGGCGATGACGTGCTGCTGGGTGGGGCCGGCAACGATGCGTTGCTGGGTGGGGCCGGCAACGACTGGCTGTCCGGCGGAGAGGGGTTGAATACGCTCACCGGTGGAGCCGGCGAGGACGTGTTCTATTTCGACGCCGCACCTGTTCCGGGCACGCTGCAGACGATTGCTGATTTCAGTCTCATCGACGACCGCATCGTATTCGACGCAACGGTGTTTGACGCGCTCGGCGCCGGTTTCGACGATACGCCGGCCGCTCTGCCCTCCGAACTTCTGCAGGTTGGCAGTGGCAGCGCAGCGGCCGATGGCGATGTGCGGCTGATCTACGACACCGCGGCTGGCGCGCTGTACTACGACGCGGATGGCAACGGCGCAGGCGACGCGGTCCAGATTGCCCAGTTCACGGGCAAGCCCTTGCTGTCGGCCGATCATTTCGAGGTGCTGGCGTCCTGATCTGAATGCGTTCGCGTTCTGGAACGGTGAACCGCCGCGTGCGCGCTAAACTCGGCGCATGAACCGACCGGACGATCCGCTGCAGCGCTCCACCGCTTCGCTGCGCCTGCATTTCCACAATGGCGAGCGGCTGGGGCCGGGCAAGATCGAGCTGCTCGAGCACCTGGCGCGCGAGCGGTCGATCTCGGGCGCGGCGCGCGCGATGGGCATGGCCTATCGGCGCGCCTGGTTGCTGATCGACGACATGAACCGCATGTTCGCCGAGCCGGTAGTGAAGACTTATCCCGGTCGTTCGCAGGGCGCCGGCGGCGCCGAGCTGACGCCCTTCGGCGAACGGCTGATCGCACTGTTCCGCGCCGCTGAGCGGCGAACGGCCGGCGCGGTCGCGCTGCAATTGCGCGAACTGGACGAAGCGCTCAATCCGCAGCCGGCAGTTCAGGCGCCACGTCGGGACGCGGACGCCGGTTGAAGCCGACGCTGCGGCTGTCCAGTGCCACCGATTTCACCATCACCCAGACTGCCGTGCCCTGCTGCAGGCCGAGCCGGTCGCAGGATTCGCGCGTGACCAGTGCGCGCAGCGAACTGCTCCCGAGGTCGACCGCGACGTCGGCGTAAGGACCTTCGCGCGGTGTGATGCGTGCGATCCGGCCGGGCATCTTGTTGGTGATCGACACGTCCATCGGGCGCGACAATGCCAGTGCGACGTCGCGGGCGCGGATGCGTACGCGCACCGCGCAACCAGGATCAAGATCGATGCGCGGCACGCGCAACTGGCCGTCGGCGAAGCGCAGCGTGGTCAGCGCATAGTCGTCGTTGTGCTGCAGCACCGTACATTCCAGCACCGAGCCCGCTTCGTAGCGGCCGATCAGCGGCGAATGCTCGGGACGCGACATGATGTCGCCCAGTTCGCCGCTGGCGACGGTGCGGCCTTCGCTGACGATGACCAGATGGTCGGCCAGTCGTGTCACTTCCTCGATCGAATGGCTCACGTAGAGCACCGGCAGTGCGAATTCCTGCGCCAGCCGTTCGATGTAGGGCAGCACTTCGGCCTTGCGCGGCGCGTCCAGCGAGGCGAGCGGTTCGTCCATCAGCAGCAGCCCTGGTTGCCGCAGCAGCGCGCGGCCCAGCGCCACCCGCTGGCGCTCGCCGCCGGACAGGTGATGCGGCCGGCGGTCGAGCAGGTGGGCGAGGCCGAGCACCTCGATCACGCTGTCCCAGTCCACCGGGCGCGGCCCGCGCGCGCGTTTCAGCCCGTAACGCAGGTTTCCACTCACCGACAGGTGCGGAAACAGCCGTGCATCCTGGAACACATAGCCGACGCTGCGGGCTTCGATCGGCAGATCGATGCCGGCGTCGGCGTCGAAGAACACGCGGTCGCCGACCGCGATGCGTCCGCGCGACGGCCGCACGATGCCGGCCACCGCGTTGATCAGGCTGCTCTTGCCGGCACCGCTGCGGCCGAAGATGGCGCTGACGCCGCGCGACGGCAACGTGACGTCCGCGTCGAGATCGAGCGCGCCGAGCCGGGCGCCGAACTGCAGTTCGATCATGGACGCCCCAGCCAGCGCTGCGTGCGCCGGTTCAGCCATTCAGACAGCGTGATCGCGGCCACCGCCAGCGCCATCGACAGACCGACCAGACGCAAAGCGATGGCATCGCCGTCCGGCGTCTGTGTCGCGGTGTAGATGGCCAGCGGCAGCGTACGCGTCTCGCCTTCGATATTCGACGCAAAGGTGATGGTGGCGCCGAATTCACCGAGGCTGGCGGCGAAGGCCATCATCGCGCCGGACAGGATGCCGGGCAGCATCATCGGCAGCGTGATCGTGCACAGCACGTCGAGCCGGCCGGCGCCGAGCGTGCGCGCGGCCAGTTCGATACCGCGGTCGACGCCGTCCAGCGACAGCCGGATCGCTCTCACCATCAGCGGAAAGGCCATCACTGCCGCGGCCACCACCACGCCTTCGGTGGTGAAGATGAGCTGGATACCGAAGGTGTTCTTGAGCCAGGCGCCGAGCGGCGCGCGCGTGCCCAGCGAGATCAGCAGCAGGTAGCCGATTACCACCGGCGGCAGCACCAGCGGGGCGTGCACGATGCCGTCGAGCAGGGCGCGACCGGGCAGACGAGTGCGTGACAGCAGCCAGGCGACGCCCAGCGCGAAGGGCAGGCACAGCGCGGTGCTGGCCAGCCCGACACGGAGGCTGAGCAGCAGGGCGTCCAGTTCGATGTCGCTCATCTATCCTTATTTGAGGCTGAAGCCATATCGGGTAAATACCGCCACCGATTCCGTGCCACGCAGCCACTGCATGAAGGCGCGCGCGGGGGCCGTGTCCTGTCCGGCGACGATGGCAGCAGGATAGGTGATCGGCGCGTGTGTGTCAGCGGGAAACACACCGGCGACGCGCACCTTGGGCGATACGGCCGCATCCGTCGCATAGACGATGCCGGCCGGCACTTCGCCGCGTTCGACCAGCACCAGCGCCGCGCGTACCGAATCCGCGCGCACCAGTTTCGGTTCAGCGACCTGCCATGCACCGAGCCGGGTCAGTGCGTCCTTCGCGTACTTGCCGACCGGCACGTGGGCCGGATCGCCGGTGGCCAGACGACCGTCGCCGAGCAGCGCGGCGAGATCGAAGCCAGGTTTCAGCGTGATCGATGCCTTGCTGTCGGCCGGCGTCACCAGCACCAGGCTGTTGCCGAGCAGGTCGGTACGCGTGCCGGCGGCGAGCAGCTTGCGCTCGGCGAGGTAGTCCATCCACTGCTCGTCGGCCGACAGGAAAACCTGTGCCTGGGCGCCGGCTTCGATCTGACGTGCCAGCGCCGACGAGGCGGCGAACGAGAACTTGACTGTGTGGCCGGAGCGCGCTTCAAAGGTCTTGCCGATGTCCTGCAACGCATTGGTCAGACTGGCCGCTGCGAATACGACGAGGGTGTCCGCGTGGACGACGCTGGCGACGAGGCTCAGTGCAAGTGCCGACAGCAGGCGGATGGGCAGCAGGCGCGCGAGTTTCATGGTCTTTCCTGTATAAAGTGGAATACAGGATAATCCTACGACGAAAAACGGCGTGTGCTGCGGCGATGGACGAAAAAAAAGCCGGCGGCTGCCGGCTCTTTCTCGTGCTTCGTCGATGTTCAGCGCACCAGCGCGTCGGCGGTCGGCGCGATCGCTGCAAACAGGTCGCGCATCGTCGCGATGCTGGCGGCCTGTACTGCATCTGCGCGCACGGTGCCACCGTCGGGCAGCGGAAGGTCGCGCGTCGCGGTGGCGGCCGCGACCACGGTGGGCGCGTAGCCGAGGTTGAAGGCGCCGCGCGCAGTCGAGTTCACGCACATATGCGTCATGAAACCGGCCAGCACGAGCTGCTTCACGCCCAGCTTCTTCAGCTCCTCGTCGAGCGAGGTCTGTACGAAGCTGTTCGGGTAGTGCTTGGTGATCACCGTTTCGCCAGCCAGCGGCGCGACGATGTCGGCGATGCGGCCGATCGTCGCATTGACGTCGTAGGGCGTGCCCGGACCGGCGTCGTGCTGGATGTGGATGACCGGGCGGCCGAGTTCGCGCGCGCAGTCGAGCACACGGCGCGCTTCGAGCAGCGCCGCTTCGACGCCGCTGAGCTGCATGACGCCTTCACGGTAGGTGTTCTGGCAATCGATCATCACCAGGGCGGCGTCGGCAAGCAGGCCCGGCTCGTGGCCGAGGCCCATCAGGTCGCGCAGCGTCGTCAGTGAACTCATCGGTGAGGTGTCCTTTCAGGTGGTGGAGGTTTCCTGCTCCTGCATGTGCTGCAGCGCTTCGGTGACCAGCGGCAGCAGACCGGTGTCGCCGCCGCGGTTCATGTGGTCGATGATCGCACGGCGCATGCGCGGTTCCCAGAAGCGACGGATGTGGGCGGCGACTTCGCGCACCGCTTCGTCGTGGTCGGGGTAGCTGTGGAAGAACTGGCCGATCTGGTTGGCCATCTTGACGAGATTGTGGATGTCCATTGCTTATTCCGTTCGATTCTTCGGTTCGGTATAGATCGCCATGCGGCCGTCGCGGACGAAGCCGCACAGCGTGACGCCGCTGCGCTGCGCGAGATCGATGGCCAGCCCGGTCGGCGCCGAAATCGCCGCCAGCAGGCCGCCGCCGACGCTGGCGAGCTTGAGCACCATTTCGTAACTGGCGCGGCTGGTGACGACCGCGAAGCCCTGCGCGGTGTCCACGCCGGCCAGCGCGACGGCGCCGATCAGCTTGTCCAGCGCGTTGTGGCGGCCGACGTCTTCGCGTACGGCGAACAGCGTGCCGTCGGCGTGTGCCCAGGCGGCGGCGTGCACCGAGCCGGTCAGCGCATGCAGCGCCTGACCTTCGCCGAGCGCGACGAAGGCCCGGTGGATGGCCGCTTCATCGACCCAGGGCCGCGCGGTCACCGGCTTCACCTCGCGCGATACCTGGCCGAGACTGTCCACGCCGCACAGTCCGCAGCCTGTGCGCCCGGCCAGAGAACGGCGACGCGCCTTCAGCGCTTCGAAGGCGCGGTTGGACACTTCCATCCGCACCTCGATGCCGTCGGCGTGGTGCGCCGTGTCGACATCGTGGATCTCGGAGGCGCGTGCGACGATGCCTTCAGCCAGGCTGAAGCCGGTGCCGAAGTCCTCCAGATCGGCCGGCGTGGCCAGCATCACGGCGTGCGAAATGCCGTTGTACACCATGGCCACCGGCACTTCTTCGGCCACGCATTCGACGCTGGCCGCGCGCACACCGCCGCTGACACGCACGGCGCTGCGCAAACGCTGGGCGGGGTGCAACACGGCCTCACCCGCGTCGCCCGCCTCGTCGCATGCGAGCAGCGGCCCACCCACGTCGAGTGCCTGTACGGCGCCCATGCCTCAGACCTTCTCGCGCTTCTTCGGCAGCAGGTCGATCTGCTGCTGCGAGAAGTCGCGATAGCGCTGCTGCCATTCCGACGGCTGGGTCACGCGTGTCACCTCGACCGCGGTCACCTTGTACTCGGGGCAGTTGGTGGCCCAGTCGGAGTTGTCGGTGGTGATGACGTTGGCGCCCGACTCCGGGAAGTGGAAGGTGGTGTATACGACGCCCGGCTGCATGCGCTCGGACACCCGTGCGCGCAGTACCGTCTCGCCGGCGCGCGAGGTGATGCCCACCCAGTCGCCCTCGTTGATGCCGCGCGTTTCGGCGTCAGCCGGATGGATTTCCAGGCGGTCTTCGTCGTGCCACATCGAGTTCGCGGTGCGCCGCGTCTGCGCGCCGACGTTGTACTGGGAAAGTATCCGGCCGGTGGTCAGGATCAGCGGGAAGCGCTTCGACGTACGTTCCTCGGTCGGCACGTACTCGGTCAGCATGAAACGTCCCTTGCCGCGGACGAACTGGTCGATGTGCATGATGGGAGTGCCTTCCGGCGCCTGTTCGTTGCACGGCCACTGGATGCTGCCCAGTTCGTCCAGCCGCGCGTAGCTGACGCCGTGGAAGGTGGGCGTCAGCCGCGCGATCTCGTCCATGATTTCCGACGGGTGGCTGTAGTTCATCGGATAGCCAAGGGCGTTCGACAGCATGCAGGTGACTTCCCAGTCCTCCTTGCCGGCCAGCGGCGGCATCACCTTGCGTACGCGCGAGATGCGGCGCTCGGCGTTGGTGAAGGTGCCGTCCTTTTCGAGGAAGCTGGAACCGGGCAG
Source organism: Methyloversatilis sp. S146-33 (assembly GCF_059552495.1). The sequence continues at coordinate 55,752 of NZ_JCANOT010000017.1, read as the reverse complement.
GAACACGTGCGCGAACTTCGCGGTTTCATTCAGGAACAGGTCCTGCACCACCACGCATTCCATCGCGCGCAGCGCCGCTTCGACATGCTGCGTGTTCGGGTCGGACTGCACGATGTCCTCGCCCTCGCAGTAGAGACCGAGGAAGGTGCCGTCCATCGCCGCTTCGAACATGTTCGGGATGCGCAGGCCCGGTTCCGGCTGCGGCTCGACGCCCCAGGCATCCTTGAACAGCATGCGCGTGGCGGCGTCGGACACGTGGCGGTAGCCCGGCAGTTCGTGCGGGAAGCTGCCCATGTCGCAGGAGCCCTGCACGTTGTTCTGGCCGCGCAGCGGATTCACGCCCACGCCTTCGCGGCCGATGTTGCCGGTGGCCATCGCTAGGTTGGCGATGCCGATGACGGTGGTCGAGCCCTGGCTGTGCTCGGTCACGCCGAGGCCGTAGTAGATCGCCGCGTTGCCGCCGGTGGCGAACAGGCGGGCGGCGGCGCGCACGTCGGCCGCCGGTACGCCGGTGTGCTGTTCCATCGCTTCCGGTGAGTTCTCGGGCTTTGCAACGAAGTCGCGCCACTGTTCGAACGAATGCCACTCGCAGCGCTCGCGGACGAAGTCTTCCTTGACCAGGTCCTCGGTCACCACCACGTGCGCCATCGAGGTGATCAGCGCGACGTTGCTGCCGGGCTTCAGTTTCAGGTGCTGTTCCGCCTGGATGTGCGGCGAGCGCACGAGGTCGATGCTGCGCGGGTCGACCACGATGAGCTTGGCGCCTTCGCGCAGGCGGCGCTTCATCTGCGAACCGAACACCGGGTGGCCGTCGGTCGGGTTGGCGCCCATCACCATGATGACGTCGGCCTTCATCACCGAATCGAAGGTCTGGGTGCCGGCCGATTCGCCCAGCGTCTGCTTCAGGCCGTAGCCGGTGGGCGAGTGGCACACCCGTGCGCAGGTGTCGACGTTGTTGTTGCCGAAGGCTGCGCGAACCAGCTTCTGCACCAGATAGGTTTCTTCGTTGGTGCAGCGGCTGGACGTGATGCCGCCGACCGAGTCACGGCCGTGTTTGGCCTGGATGCGCTTGAATTCGGAGGCGGCGTAGTTGATCGCCTCGTCCCAGCTGACCGGCTGCCAGGTGTCCTCGATGCTCTTCCGGATCATCGGCGTGGTGATGCGGTCGGCGTGCGTGGCGTAGCCGAAGGCGAAGCGGCCCTTGACGCAGGAGTGGCCGTGATTGGCGCCGCCGTCCTTGCTCGGCACCATGCGTACCACGGTCGTGCCCTTCACCTCGGCGTCGAAGGAGCAGCCGACGCCGCAGTAGGCGCAGGTGGTGGTGACCTTCTTTTCGGCCTGACCGTGCTCGATCACGCCCTTCTCCATCAGCGTCGCGGTCGGGCAGGCCTGCACGCAGGCGCCGCAGGACACGCACTCCGATTCCATGAAGGGCTGGCTTTCGCCCGGGCTGACGCGCAAATCAAAGCCGCGGCCGGAAATGGTGAGCGCGAACGTGCCCTGCGTTTCTTCGCAGGCACGCACGCAGCGGTTGCAGACGATGCACTTGGACGGGTCGTAGCTGAAGTAGGGATTGGATTCGTCCTTCTCCTTCGTCAGTGCCGACAGCAGGTCGAAGTGGTTCTTGCCCTTCATGCCATAACGCACTTCGCGCAGGCCGACCACGCCGGTCATGTCCTGCAGTTCGCAGTTGCCGTTGGCCGAGCAGGTCAGGCAGTCCAGCGGGTGGTCGGAAATGTAGAGCTCCATCACGCCGCGGCGGATGTCCGCCAGCTTGGGCGTCTGGGTGCGCACCTGCATGCCGGCTTCGGCGATCGTCGTGCAGGATGCCGGGTAGCCGCGGCGACCTTCGATCTCGACCAGGCACAGGCGACAGGAGCCGAAGGGCTCCAGGCTGTCGGTCGCGCACAGCTTCGGAATGCTGTTGCCGCATTCCTGCGCGGCGCGCATGACCGAGGTGCCGGCCGGCACCGTGACTTCGATGCCGTCGATCGACAGCGTGACTTCCTTTTCCGACTCGCGCGCGGGCGTGCCGTAATCGGTTTCTCTGGGTAATGACATGGCTGTTCTCCTGGATTCTCGCGTGCTCAAGCCGCTTCGGTCTTGTCGACGCCGAAGTCTTCGGGGAAATGGTTCAGTGCCGACAGCACCGGGTAGGGCGCCATGCCGCCGAGCGCGCACAGCGAGCCGTTGAGCATGGTGTCGCACAGCGACTGCAGCAGCGCGATGTTCTTGCCGCGCTGTTCGTTGGCGACGATGCGGTCGATCACCTCGACGCCGCGCGTCGAGCCGATGCGGCAGGGCGTGCATTTGCCGCAGGATTCGATGGCGCAGAACTCCATCGCGTAGCGCGCCATGTGGGCCATGTCGACCGTGTCGTCGAACACGACGATGCCGCCGTGGCCGATCATCGCGCCGTTCTTCGCGTACTCCTCGTAGTCGAGCGGCAGGTCGAACTGCGACGCCGGCACGTAGGCGCCGAGCGGACCACCGACCTGCACTGCGCGCACCGGACGACCGGACAGCGTGCCGCCGCCGAAGTCATGGATCAGTTCGTTCATGGTCAGGCCGAAGGCCTTCTCGACCAGCCCGCCACGCTTGATATTGCCGGCCAGCTGGAAGGGCAGGGTGCCGCGCGAGCGACCCATGCCGAAGTCACGGTAGTGCGCGCCACCCTTGGCCAGGATGATGGGCACCGACGCCAGCGAAATCACGTTGTTGATGACGGTTGGCTTGCCGAACAGGCCCTGCAGCGCCGGCAGCGGCGGCTTGAAGCGCACGATGCCGCGCTTGCCTTCAAGGCTCTCCAGCAGCGAGGTCTCTTCGCCACAGATGTAGGCGCCGGCGCCCAGGCGCACGTCCAGTTCGAACGCCTTGCCCGAATTGCGCACGTCCTGGCCCAGCCAGCCGGCGGCGCGCGCTCGACGGATCGCCTCTTTCAGCGTGGCGAAGGCGTGCGGGTATTCCGAGCGCAGGTAGATATAGCCCTCGGTCGCGCCGACCGCGATGCCGGCGATGGTCATGCCTTCGATCAGGCAGTACGGGTCGCCCTCCATGATCATGCGATCGGAGAAGGTGCCGGAGTCGCCCTCGTCGGCATTGCAGACGATGTACTTCTGGTCGGCGGAGGCGCCGAGCACGGTGTTCCACTTGATGCCGGTCGGGAAGGCGGCGCCGCCGCGGCCGCGCAGGCCGGAGTCGGTCACTTCCTTCACCACGTCGGCACCGCTCATCGCCAGCGCGTTGTCGAGGCCGACGAAGCCGCCGTGGTCGACGTAGTCATCCAGGCTCAGCGGGTCGGTGATGCCGATGCGCGCGCTGGTCAAGCGTTCCTGATTCTTCAGGTAAGGAATGTCGTCGGTCGGGCCGAGCGAAAGCAGGTGCTGGCCGCCGGTCACGAAGCCGGCGTCGAACAGCGCAGCGACATCCTTCGGCTGCACCGGACCGTAGGCCATGCGGCCGGTCGGCGTCTGCACTTCCACCATGGGTTCGAGGAAGAAGGCGCCGCGCGAGCCATTGCGCACCAGCTCGATCGCGATGCCGCGCTTCGCCGCTTCGGCGGCGATCGCCTTTGCCACCTTGTCCGCGCCGAGCGACAGCGCGGTCGAATCGATGGGAACGTAGATGCGCGTGCTCATGCCGTCACCTCCGCGCGCAGCTCGGCCACGATTTCGTCGAAGCGTTCCGGCGTGACGCGGCCGACGATGTCGTCATCGATCCGCAGCGACGGACCAACGGCGCAGTTGCCGAGGCAGTACACCGCCTCCAGCGTCACTGCACCGTCTGCGGTTGTTTCGTGGAAGTCGATGCCGAGACATTTCTTCGCGTGCGCTTCGAGCGCAACGGCACCGACGGCCTGACAGGCCTCTGCCCGGCAGACCTGCACCACGTGGCGGCCGGGCGCGTGGCTGCGGAAGTGGTGATAGAAGGTGATCACGCCGTGCACTTCGGCGCGCGACAGGTTCAGTCCCTTGGCGATGACCGGCACGGCCTGTTCCGGCACGTGGCCGAACTCGTCCTGGATGGCGTGCAGCATCGGCAGCAGCGCGCCGGGCAGATCGGCGTGCCGGTCGACCAGCGACTGCAGCTGCCGCCCGTCGACACCGGGGGTGGGGTGGTGCGATGACATGGCTCTCTGTCTCCTGCTGAATTCCTAATTGGAACTCTTGTTCATAATTGCTAATCAGCCACCATCAAGGTCCAATAATGGCTTCGCAATGCAGGTTAGCAGCCGACTTTGCTTTTAACGATATGAAAACAAATGCCTAACATGCGCATCCAGATCGAACCGGCGTGGCGCTTCCGCAATGCCGAAGGACGGGAGATCGATCCGCTGCTTTTCCGGGTGCTGGCCGCCGTGCAACGCAGTGGAAAACTGACCGAGGCGGCGCGCGAGGTCGATTTTTCCTACCGCCATTGCTGGAACCTGATCCGCACCTGGTCGGCCTTTTTCGGCACGCCACTGGTCGAGCTGTCACAGGGCAAGGGTGCGGAGCTGACGCCGCTGGGCGAGAAGCTGACCTGGGCGGCGCAGCGCATACAGGCGCGGCTGACGCCGCAACTGGAGAACCTGTCGGTGGAGATCGACCGCGAGATCAACGCGGCACTGATGGACACGCATCCGGTGCTGCGGCTGCATGCGAGCCACGGTTATGCGATCGCGCTGATGCCGGAGCTGATGGAGCGGGTGGCCGGCGTGCGGCTGGAACTGCAATACCTCGGGTCAATCGACGCGCTGGGTTCGATGTCTCGCGGCAGCTGCGACATCTGCGGCTTCCATCTGCCGAGCGGACGCGTCACGCCGGAACTGGCGGCGCGACTGAGCCGTTACCTGAAGCCGCGTGCGCACCGCGTGATCCGTCTGGTCACGCGCACGCAGGGCCTGTTCGTCGCCGCCGGCAATCCGCTCAACATCCGCTCGCTGCAGGATCTGGTGCGCCCCGACGTGCGCTTCATCAATCGTCAGGCCAGTGCCGGTACGCGCGTGCTGCTCGACCTGTTGCTGGCCGAACAGACCATCGATGCCGACGACATCAGCGGCTATGAAACGGTGGAATTCACGCACGCGGCGGTGGCGGCGCACATCGCCAGCGGCATGGCCGACACCGGCTTCGGCGTCGAAGCGGCCGCCAGCCAGTTCAAGCTCGATTTCGTGCCGATCGCCGAGGAGCACTACTTTCTCGCCTGCCGGCTGGAGACGTTGGAACTGCCGTCGATGCAGCGCATGCTCGATGCGCTGAAGTCGCCTGACTTTGCGAGCGCGGTGTCTACGCTCCCCGGCTATGCGCTCAATTCGCCCGGCGAAGTGCTGTCGGTGGTCGAGGCGCTGCGCGCCTGAGCACCGCTGGAGGTGGAAATGAAAAACGCCGCATCAAGCGGCGTTTTTCTCTCAAGGCGGCCCGGGTGATCAACCTCGACGCATCGCGTCGAAGAACTCCCCGTTGCTCTTGGTCGCCTTGATCTTGTCGAGCAGGAATTCGATCGCTTCCAGATCGTCCATGTTGTACAGCAGTTTGCGCAGTATCCAGATCTTCTGCAGGATTTCCGGCTTCAGCAGCAGCTCTTCGCGGCGCGTGCCCGAGCGGTTCACGTTGATGGCCGGGTAGACGCGCTTTTCCGCCATGCGCCGGTCAAGATGGATTTCCATATTGCCGGTGCCCTTGAATTCTTCGTAGATCACGTCGTCCATGCGGCTGCCGGTTTCGATCAGCGCGGTGGCGATGATGGTCAGGCTGCCGCCTTCTTCGACGTTGCGCGCAGCGCCGAAGAAGCGCTTCGGCTTCTGCAGCGCGTTGGCGTCCACACCGCCGGTCAGTACCTTGCCGGAGGCCGGCTGCACCGTGTTGTAGGCGCGGGCGAGGCGGGTGATCGAGTCGAGCAGGATGATCACGTCCTTCTTGTGCTCGACCAGACGTTTGGCCTTCTCGATCACCATCTCGGCGACCTGCACGTGGCGGGTGGCCGGTTCGTCGAAGGTCGAGGCAACCACTTCGCCCTTCACCGAACGCTGCATCTCGGTCACTTCTTCCGGGCGCTCGTCGATCAGCAGCACGATGAGCAGCGCTTCCGGGTGATTCACGGTGATCGCGTGCGCGATGTGCTGCATCATCACCGTCTTGCCGGTCTTCGGCGGCGCCACCAGCAGCGCGCGCTGGCCCTTGCCGATCGGCGCGATCATGTCGATCACACGCGAGGTCGTGTTCTCTTCGCCACGCATGTCGCGTTCAAGCTTCAGCGGCTCGGTCGGATGCAGCGGCGTCAGGTTCTCGAACAGAATCTTGTGCTTGGTCGCCTCCGGCGGCTCGCTGTTGATGCGATCGACCTTGACCAGCGCAAAGTAGCGCTCACCGTCCTTGGGCGTGCGGATCTCGCCTTCGATGGTGTCGCCGGTATGCAGGTTGAAGCGGCGGATCTGGCTCGGCGACACGTAGATGTCGTCGGTTCCCGCCAGATAGCTCGCTTCCGGCGAACGCAGGAAACCGAAGCCGTCGGGCAGCACTTCCAGCGCACCGTCTCCGAAAATGCTCTCGCCCTTCTTCGCCCGGTTGCGCAGGATGGCGAACACGAGTTCCTGCTTGCGCAGCCGGTTGGCGCCTTCGATCTCGAAGGACTGGGCCATTTCGAGCAGCTGGCTGACGTGGAGTGCTTTCAGTTCGGAAAGGTGCATGGTGAAGATGTGCGACAGGCGGGGTGGGGAGATGGAGCGGTCCTCCGCTCCGGCGGGCTGGGCGCGGATTCGCGCCCGCCGCGGGGTAGGTGTTACAGGTGGCTGTCCAGGAAGGCGGTCAGTTGGGACTTCGACAGGGCGCCGACCTTGGTCGCCTCGACATTGCCGTCCTTGAACAGCATCAGCGTCGGAATGCCGCGGATACCGAAGCGCGCAGGCGTTTCCTGGTTCTCGTCGATATTGACCTTGGCCACGCGCAGCTTGCCGGCGTAGTCACGCGCGACCTCGTCGAGGATGGGAGCGATCATCTTGCACGGACCGCACCACTCGGCCCAGTAATCGACCAGAACCGGCAGGTCGGCCTTGATGACCTCGGCTTCGAAACTGGCGTCGGTGACGTGGTGGATGTGTTCGCTCATTGTTTCCTCGCGGTGCTTGACTGGGAAAGTGGATTCGGTGAATCGGAAGGTCTTCGGGGGTGTATCGGGAAGAACCGGATGCCTCATGCTGGACGCCACGGTTCGGGACGCCTGCAGGACTGGATGGATGTTGCGTGCCGAAAGGTGAGTGTCGGGTCGCTGGACTGGGTTTTCCGGCCACTCACGGAGCGGCCCGGTTCGGGGCTTGCTGAAACCCGGCCGCCGGGGTGATCACGGTATCGGCGTCCCCTGCGTCGGAGTTCAGGGTTTCTGCACTGTTTGCAAGATGCTAATACAAAAAACAGTCGGGCGTGCAGAGGCAGATGGCAAGGAAATACAAAAAGTCATGGCGACATGTCGCAGCGGCACGACAGCGTGGGCGAGGTGCCGCCCCGCCCCGGTGCTAAACTCCCGCGTCCGGAAGAGGTGCGGCGCGCCTGTGTTTCGCAGTCTGCAGGCTGCCCCCGCGCGCCGAAGCCCCTTGTGAATTCAGCCTTTTTCAGCCCATGCATGGCCTGCCTGCGAGTGCAGAGCCCCCGCCCAACGGAGAAATCATGACCTACGTCGTCACCGAATCCTGTATCAAGTGCAAATACACCGACTGCGTCGACGTGTGCCCGGTCGATTGCTTCCGCGAAGGCCCGAACTTCCTGGTGATCGATCCGGACGAGTGCATCGACTGCACGCTGTGCGTCGCCGAATGTCCGGCCGAAGCCATTTTCGCCGAGGACGACGTGCCGGCGGACCAGGTGCAGTTCATCGAACTGAATGCCGAACTGGCCAAGGAATGGCCGGCCATCATCGAGCGCAAGGACGCGCTGCCCGACGCCGACGACTGGGCCAAGGTGAAGGACAAGCTCGGCATGCTCGAGCGCTGAGCGCGCTCCCCGTTTCCCTTGTTCGCCCGCGCTGACGCATGAGCGGAGCGGGTTTCGACTCCGTCACGCTGCCCCCCGGTCCGGACCTGTTCGGCCGGGTGGCACGCATCCTCCTCGATCGCCACGGCGACGCGCTCGCCGACTGCGACCTCATCCTGCCGACCATCACGCTGGCACCGGCGCTGCGCAGTGCGCTGTCGGCCGCGGCCGACCGTGCGCTGTTCATGCCGCGCGTGCTTACGCCGCAACTGCTGGCCGCGCGCTGGCGGGGCGATGCGGCGACCGATCCCGATTCGCGGCGACTGCTCGGGCTGGTCGCCCAGTTGCGCCGGGTCGGCTGGCTGGGTGACGCCGACCTGTGGGCGGTCGCACGCGAGCTGATGGATCTCGCCGACACGCTGGCCGATGTGCCGGTGCCGGACGAGGCCGCGCTGGAGGGCGCATTCGCCCGGGCGCACGCGCTGCACGACAGCGCGGCGCTGTCGCTGGAGGCGCGGCTTGTTCACGCGGTGTGGCTGGCCGACAGCACCGGCACGCCCGGTCACGCCCGGGCGACGACGCAGGCGCTTTACCGCGCAGCCGCGTCTGCGCGGCGGCCCGTAGTGCTGCTGGCCGACACGCTTGATCGCGCTCCGGACTGGCTGGCTGCGTTCGCGCGACGCGTTCCGGTGCTGCACATCGGCGTACGGCGTGCGGCGGATGAAGACGCGCTTTCGCGCGCGCTCGATGCCGCCTGGCCAGTCGCCGCCGACGACGCGCGCACGCTGTGGTCGCGCCGCGTGCCGGCAGACGCGGCGCAGCGCCTGCGCGACCGCGTGCGGCTGGTCAGTGCGCAATCGCTCGAACAGGAAGCGCAGCACGCCGCCACATGCCTTGCGCGCTGGCTGGCGGAGGGGCGCCGCCGCATCGCCCTGGTCGCCAGCGACCGCGAAGCCGCTCGCCGTACCCGCGCCCTGCTCGAACGCAGGCAGGTACTGCTGGCCGACGAAACCGGCTGGAAGCTGTCCACCACGCGCGCCGCTGCGACGGTCGATGCCTTTCTGCAGTGTCTGGCGTCCGACGGCTATCACCGCGATCTGCTCGATCTGGTCCGGTCGCCCTATGTCGCGGGCGGCATGGATGCCGACACGCACGCGCGGGCGATCGCCGAGGTCGATCACTGGGTGGTGCGCCGCAATCATGTCGACGGGCTGCAGGCCTTGCTCGCCGATGCGGCGCGCGAACTGGCAGGGCGGGCCGGTGCGGCGCTGATGGTTCCGTTTGCGCAGGCGGCGAACCTGATGCCGACCCAGGCCGCGCCCGCTGCCTTCTGGATCGAACGGCTGCTGGCCGCGCTCGACGCGCTGCAGGCGCGCACGGCCTTGCTGCAGGACGCGGCCGGCGCACAGGTGATCGCACTGCTCGAACAGCTGCGCGCCGACAGTAGTGGCGTATCCCTGGCGCTGACCTTTGCCGACTGGCGTCAGTGGCTCAACGGCGAGTTCGAACGGGCGCTGTTCCGCGACACCGCGATCGACAGTCCGGTCGTGCTGACCCATCTTGCGGCGACCCGACTTCGCGTGTTCGACGCCGTGTACGTGATCGGCGCCGACGGCGAACATCTGGCGCCGCCGCAATTGCGCGGCGCACTCGGTCACGAGGGGCTGCGACGCGAACTGGGGCTGGCCGATACGCAGCAGGCGGCACGCCAGCTGCGCGAGGACGTCGCCGGGCTGATCCTGAACAGTGAAGAAATCGTGTTCAGCTGGCAGGCCCAGCGCAATGGCGAAGCCAATCTGCCCGGTGCCGATCTGCAGCTGCTCGACCTGATGTTCGTGCGCGCCGGGCTGCCGAGTGCGGTCAGCGCCGCGCCGGCACAGCCCGATCCCGAACCGGCCGCGCTGCCGCGCCAGACCAGCGCACCGGTGCTCGACGCCGTACGGGTGCCGCAGCGGCTCACCGCCAGCGCGATGGCCGATCTGATGGCCTGCCCCTACCGCTACTACGCGCGCCGCGTGCTTGGTCTGGGCGAGGGCGACGAGGTCGAGGAAACGATGGGCAAGGGCAGCGTGGGCGAACTGGTGCATGCGCTGCTGCACGATTTCCATATTGCCCATCCGCGCCTCGACAGCGAAACGCCGCAGGCGCTGGCAGGCGACATGCGCGCGCGCATCGCCGCCGCCTTCGATGGCGCGATCGGCCGCAACTTCCAGGAGCACGTCTGGGCCGATCGCCTGCACGACCGCGCCGACGCCTACGTTGCCTGGGCCTGCGCGCGCGAGGCTGAGGGCTGGGTGTTCGACAGCGGCGAGCAGTCGCGCGCGCGACCGCTCGACTTGCCGGACGGCAGTGCGCTGTCACTCGAAGGCCGCATCGACCGCATCGACCGCGGTGCGGCGGGCGTGTCGTTGCTCGACTACAAGCTGCGTAGCAGCGAAGCCGTGAAGAAGAGCCTGCAGGGCGGTGAAGACCTGCAGCTCGCCTTCTACACGCTGCTTGAAGGCGACACGGTCAGCGAAGCCGCCTATCTGGCGCTCGACGAGCCGGCACCGGTGCCGCATCCGCAGGCCGAGCCGCACGCGGCGGCCGAAGCGCTGCAGGGACTGATCGGAACGCTGTTCCCGGCGCTGCGTGCCGGTGCTGCGCTGCCTGCGCATGGTGACGACCGCGCTTGCGCCCACTGCGACATGCGCGGTCTGTGCCGCAAGGACTGGCGCGCATGAACGACGGCCTGCGCGCGCTCGATCCATCGGCCAGCGTCGTCGTCGAGGCCTGTGCCGGCAGCGGCAAGACGTGGACCCTGGTGTCGCGGCTGATCCGCCTGCTGCTGGCCGGCGTGGCGCCGGGCGAGATACTGGCCATCACCTACACACGCAAGGCGGCGCGTGAGATCGACGAGCGGCTGCAGCACTGGCTGGGCGAGCTGGCGGTGGCGGACGACGCCGGCGTGATCGCCTTCCTCGATCAGCGCGGGGTCGACGCGCGCGACGACGCGGCGCTGATCGAGCGTGCGCGCGGCTTGTTCGAACACGTCGCCGGCGCCCGCCCGGGGCTGACGATCAACACCTTCCACGGCTGGTTTTCATCGCTGCTCGGCGCCGCGCCGCTGTCGGCCGGCCTCGGCGGGCTGCAGCTGGCAGAGCGCACCGCACGCCTGCGCGACCAGGCCTGGGGTGTGCTGATGCGACGTGCCGGCAGTGCGCCGGATGGCGAACTGGCGCAGTCGGTGCGCTGGCTGCTCGCGCAGGCCGGTCTCGCTGGCGCGCGCAGCCTCGCCGAATCGCTGATCGAGCGGCGCGCCGAGTGGCAGGCCTGGCTGGCGGCGCACGACGGGCTCGACGGCGTGTTCGCGCATCTCCAATCTTTCTTCGGCGCCGATCGTGAAGCACCGGTCGATGCACTGGCGCAGGACGCCGCGCTGCGCGCCGCAGTGCTGGAACTCGCGAAGCTGCTGGGGCAGGGCACGGAGGCGCAGCAGCGCAAAGCGGTGGCGCTGGAGACGGCCGCCAGCCAGCACGACGCCCAGGCCTTCTTCGACGGGCTGTGCGCCGAACTGCTGACCCGCGCCGGACTGCCGATCGCGTTCAAGCCGGGCAAGTCGATGGAGAGGATCGGCGCGGCCGAGCGCACGCAGCAGTTGTTCGAGTCCTGCGCCGAGCGGCTGCTGGCCTGTCTGCACGCGCTGAGCGACCGCGCCGCCTGGGAACTGAACCGACACGCGCTGACCGTTGCTTCGGCCATGCTCGACGCCTACGATCAGGTCAAACGCAGTGCCGGCGTGCTCGACTTCGGCGACCTCGAATGGCACGCGGCGCGCCTGCTCGGCGACGCGCAGACCGGCCCCTTCGTGCAGGCGCGGCTCGACGCGCGCTACACCCACCTGCTGCTCGACGAATTCCAGGACACCAATCCGCTGCAGTGGCAGGTGCTGATGCACTGGCTCGACGCCTACGCGCCGGATCAGGTGCAGCCGCGCGTGTTCGTGGTGGGCGATCCGAAGCAGTCGATCTATCGCTTCCGCCGCGCCGATCCGCGCATCTTTGCGCACGCGCGCACGGCTTTCGCCGAGCGTTTCGGCGCCATCGACATCCGGCGCAATGAAACGCGGCGCAGCAGCCCGGCGGTGGTCGAGGTGGTCAATGCGCTGTTCGGTGCGCTCGACGTGTTCGAAGGTTTTGCGCCACACGGCACGACGCAGCTCGGCCTGCCCGGCGCGGTCGAGGTGCTGCCGGCTTTCGGCCACGACGTCGATGCGCCGGACGAAGCGACGTCTTCCGATTCTGGTCTGCGCAATCCGCTCACCACGCCGCGTGTGACGGTCGAGGACAGCCGGCGCCGTCGCGAGGCCGACGCGATGTGCGCGCGCTTGCAGGCGATGGTCGGGCGGGTCGCCGTGCGCGATGCGCACACTGGCGCGGTGCGGCCCGCGCGCTACGGCGACATGATGATCCTGCTGCGCCGGCGCACCGGTCTTGCCGTCTACGAGGCGGCGCTGCGCGCACATGGCATTCCGTACTTCGGCGCCAGTCGCGGCCGTCTGCTCGACACGCTGGAGGCGGCCGATCTGCAGGCACTGCTGCGCTTCCTCGCCGCGCCGGCCGATGCGCTGGCGCTGGCGCACGTGCTGCGCAGCCCGCTGTTCGCGCTGTCCGACGCGCACCTGCTGCGCCTGACCAGCGCCGGCCCCGCGCTGTGGCCGGCCCTGCGCGCTGCGCGGGGAGGCGACGACGCCGGACTGGCGCGTGCGGCGTCGCTGCTGAGCGACTGGCTGGCCGCGGCTGTGCAACTGCCGGTGCACGATCTGCTCGACCGCGTGTTCCATCATGGCGAGCTGATGCAACGCTATGCCGCCGTGGTTGATCCGATGGCCTGGCCGGGCGTGCGGGCGAATCTGGACGCTTTCATGGAACTCGCGCTCAAGGTCGATAGCGGCCGCTTCCCAAGCATGCCGCGCTTTCTCGACGAGCTCGCGCGATTGCGCAACGAGGACGACGAGGCGCCGGACGAGGGGCTCATCCTCGGTGAGGACCCGGCACGCGGCCGCGTGCGTGTGCTCACCGTGCATGCGGCGAAGGGGCTGGAGGCGCCCATTGTCTGGCTGGCCGACGCCATCGCGAAGCCGCGCGCCGACAGCGGTGCGCGTGTGCTTCTGGCGTGGCCGCCGGGTGCGCCGGCGCCTGAACACCTGTCGCTGCTGCAGCGCAAAGAGAACCAGGGGCAGGCGCGCGCCCGTTTCATCGACGCTGAAGCGCGCGCCGCGGCGCGCGAGGACGCCAATCTGCTGTACGTCGCGGTCACCCGCGCGCGGCAGTTTCTGTTTGCCAGCGGCGTCAGCCCGGCGCGGGGCGTGGCGGACGACAGCTGGCTGGCGCGTCTGCAGACTGCGCTGCGCGCTTGCCCGTCGGTACAGAGCACCGACGACGGTGCGCTGCGCCTGAGTGCAGGCGCGGCCGATGCGTGCCCCGACATCGATACGGTTGCCGCGGCGCCGACAGCTGTCGAAGCGCTTCCATTGGCACCGGTGGGCGAGCGCCGCGTGGTGGTGCCGATGAACGACGCGCAGATCTGGGGTACCGGCCTGCATGCCTGGCTGGAAGCGCTGGCCTGCGGCGAGCCGCCGCCGCCGCGCCCGCCGGCGCTCGATGCGGCGCGCTGGAGCGAACTTGAGCGCCTTGCGCGCGCCACGATCGAGAGCGCTGCGCTGCGCCGTTTCTTCGATCCGGCGCTGCATCGCTGGGCGGCCAGCGAAGTGGAATTCGTGCTGCCTGACGGCAGCCTTGGCCGCATCGATCGCCTGGTCGAGTTCGACGACGAGATCTGGATACTGGATTACAAGAGCGGGGAGGACGCGGGATTCGCCGAGGAATATGCCGAACAGCTGAGTCGCTACGCCGAGTCGGTACGCCTGATCCGCCCCGGCAAGACGCCATGCGCCGCACTGCTGCGGCCTGACGGGCGTCTGGATCGCCTTTTCTGAACGCCGGCGCTTTGCGGCGCCGACGCTTTTGACTACCATCGACGCATGGTCATCCGCAGCGCGCACCCCGTGCCCGCGCGGCGAGGAGGAGAGTGGCAACCATGCAAGTACATGAAATCCTGCGCATCAAGGGCACCGTGCTCTACACGGTGGCACCGCAACAGACGCTGGGTAACGCAGTCGTCACGATGACCGACCTCGACGTCGGTTCGCTGGTGGTGATGGAGCATGGCCGCATGGTCGGCATGCTCACCTTCCGCGAAGTGCTGCGCTCGGTGCGGGCGTCCGGCGGCGACTGGCAGTCGCTGACCGTATCCGCCGTCATGCATCGCGATCCGGTGACCGCTCACCCGGACATGGAAGTCGACGAACTGCGCCGGCTGATGCTCGAACACCGCTGTCGCTATCTGCCCATCATGGAAGGCGATACGTTGATGGGCGTGCTGTCTTTCCACGATGTCGCACGCGCGATGCTGGAGGAGCAGAGTTTCGAGAACCGCATGCTCAAGAGCTATATTCGCGACTGGCCGATGGAAGACATGTCGGGTTGATGCCCGGCCGCACGATCATGCAGCACGCTGCCACCTTCGCACGGCAGCGGCACGATGACGCGAGGAGGCGGTAATGGAGAAGGTGTGGCTCAAAAGCTACCCCAAGGGTGTTCCGGCCGAGATCGATCCGTCGGAGTTCATGTCGGTCGGCGAGGTGTTCGAGCGCAGCTGCCGGGAGTTCGCGGAGCGCGATGCCTATGTCTGCATGGGCAAGGCGATCAGCTACGCAGAACTTGACCGCCTCAGTGCCGCCTTCGCGGCCTACCTGCAGTCGGTGCTCGGCCTCGCGCCGGGGTCGCGCGTCGCGATCATGATGCCCAATGTGCTGCAGTACCCGGTGGCGATGTTCGGCGCACTGCGTGCCGGCTACACGGTGGTGAACTGCAATCCGCTGTATACGCCGCGAGAGCTCGAACACCAGCTCAACGACAGCGGTGCGGAAGTCATCGTCGTGCTGGAAAACTTCGCGTCGACGCTGCAGCGCGTGATCGAGCGCACGTCGGTGCGCCACGTCGTCGTCACCGCGCTGGGCGATCTGCTGCCAGCGCCCAAGGGCTGGATCGTCAATCTGGTCGTGCGCCACGTGAAGAAGATGGTGCCGTCGTTCGACCTGCCGTCGGCGGTCCGCTTCAACGAGGCGATCAAGCTGGGGTTGGGACACACGCTGAATCCGGTCAATGTCGTGCACGAAGACATCGCCTTCCTGCAATACACGGGTGGTACGACCGGTGTGGCCAAGGGCGCCATGCTCACCCATCGCAACATCGTGTCCAACATGATGCAGGCTGATGCCTGGATACGGCCCTTCGTGAGCGGGCCGCAGATCGTCATCACCGCGTTGCCGCTGTATCACATCTTTGCGCTGACCGCGAATTGCCTGGTATTTCTGAAGCTCGGTGCGACCAACATACTGATCACCAATCCGCGTGACATTCCGGGTTTCGTCAAGGAACTTCAGAAATATCGCTTCACCGTAATTACCGGTGTCAATACGCTGTTCAATGCGCTGCTGAACAATCCGGATTTTGCTCAGCTCGATTTTTCCGGATTGCGCGTTTCGTTGGGCGGCGGCATGGCAGTGCAGCGTGCGGTCGCCGAACGCTGGAAGAAAATCACCGGTCAGCCCTTGATCGAAGCCTACGGCCTGACCGAAACCTCGCCGGCAGTGTGCATCAATCCGCCGGATCAGAAGGAATTCAACGGCGCGATCGGGCTGCCTGTCCCGTCCACTGAAATATCGATACGTGACGACGAGGGGCGGGAGGTGCCGCCGGGTGAAACCGGAGAATTGTGCGTGCGCGGACCGCAGGTGATGAAGGGTTACTACCGTCGTCCGGCGGAAACCGCCCAGGTGATGACGGCCGATGGATTCCTGCGCACCGGCGATGTCGCCACGGTCGACGAGGCCGGTTTCGTGCGCATCGTCGACCGCAAGAAGGACATGATTCTGGTGTCCGGCTTCAACGTCTATCCGAATGAGGTCGAGGACGTCGTCGCCGCCTGTGCCGGCGTGCTGGAGTGCTGCGCGATCGGGCTGCCGGACGAGCATTCGGGCGAGGTGGTGAAGGTGTTCGTCGTCAGCAGGGACGCGACGCTGACCGCCGATGCGGTGATCGCCCACTGCCGGACCCAGCTCACCGCATACAAGATTCCGCGCCACGTTGAATTCCGCAGCGAACTGCCGAAGACGAATGTAGGAAAGATATTGCGCAGGGCGCTCAAGGAAGAGGCCGCGGCGGCGCGGAAGCAATGAATGAAAAAGGCACCTTGCGGTGCCTTTTTTGTACGCGACCGAATCGAGATCAGGACACGCGGGCGGCAGCAAGTTCGTCGGCGCTCATCGCTGCAAGCCAACCCGGCTTGCGGCCGGCAGCACCAATTTCCTTGATTTCGCCGGTGGCCGGATTGCGATATTTGCCGGGCGCGATCTTCACCTTGGTTGCAGCAGCGGGACGACCCGAGCGACGTGCTGCACCGCCGGCAAGGCCGACATCGGAGGCCGACAGATTGTATTTCTTGATTTTGGCACGCACGTCCGAAATGACTGCTTCGAGCTCCGCCCGGCGCACTGCTTCTGCCTGTTGCTGCAGTTCCGCGATTTTTGCCATCAATTCGTCGTAGCTCTGACCGGACATTGCGTTGTCTCCATGGGTTGAGGAAATCGAATGATAAGCGCGGAAATTCATTCCGTAAATTGATTTGATCGAATTTCCGCTCGTAATTCGATCAGGGTGCAATATCATTTTGCGCGGGAAAATGCGGCCGGCATCGGCGCGCGCGGTGACGGTGAAACAGCGTGAAACGATAGGCCGCTTGACGTGGGTCAAGACCCGGAAGCGGGCGAGCACCTAACCTTCGGGCCGGATCATGCGTGCGTGCGCCCATGCGGGCGTGGCGGTGCAATTTCAATGTGGGAGCAGGCAAAAATGAAAACAGAAGCAATGGGGTCCGTTCACGGCACCTACGACTACCGGGTGGTGCGGCAGTTCGCACTGATGACGGTGGTGTGGGGCATCGTGGGCATGCTGGTCGGCGTGGTCATTGCCGCCCAGCTGGTCTGGCCGCAACTGAACGTCGGCGAGTGGTTCCACTTCGGCCGACTGCGGCCGCTACATACCAACGCAGTCATCTTCGCCTTCGGCGGCTGTGCGCTGATGGCGACTTCGTTCTTCGTCGTCCAGCGCACCTGCCACACGCGGCTGTTCGCGCCGTGGCTGGCGGAGTTCGTGTTCTGGGGCTGGCAGATCGTCATCGTTGCCGCCGCTATCACGCTGCCGCTGGGCTACACCTCGGGCAAGGAATACGCCGAGCTCGAGTGGCCGATCGACGTGCTGATCACGCTGGTCTGGGTGGCCTACGCCGTGGTGTTCTTCGGCACCATCGCCAAGCGCCGCACCTCGCACATCTACGTGGCGAACTGGTTCTACGGCGCGTTCATCCTGACCGTCGCGGTACTGCACCTGGTCAACAGCGCCGCCATCCCGGCCGGCTTCTGGAAGTCCTACTCGGCCTACGCCGGCGTGCAGGACGCCATGGTGCAGTGGTGGTACGGCCACAACGCGGTCGGCTTCTTCCTGACCGCCGGCTTCCTCGGCATGATGTATTACTTCGTGCCGAAGCAGGCCGAGCGTCCGGTGTACTCCTACCGCCTGTCGGTGGTGCACTTCTGGGCGCTCATCTTCACCTACATGTGGGCGGGCCCGCACCACCTGCACTACACCGCGCTGCCGGACTGGACGCAGTCGCTGGGCATGGTGTTCTCGCTCATCCTGCTGGCACCGAGCTGGGGCGGCATGATCAACGGCATCATGACCCTGTCGGGCGCCTGGCACAAACTGCGCACCGACCCGATCCTGAAGTTCCTGATCACCTCGCTGTCCTTCTACGGCATGTCGACCTTCGAAGGTCCGATGATGTCGATCAAGACGGTCAATGCGCTGTCGCACTACACCGACTGGACCGTCGGCCACGTGCATTCGGGCGCGCTGGGTTGGGTGGCGATGATCTCGATCGGTTCGATCTACTACCTGATCCCGCGCCTGTTCGGCCAGGAGAAGATGTACTCGGTGCCGGCCATCAGCATCCACTTCTGGATGTCCACCCTCGGCGTCGTGCTCTACATCGCCTCGATGTGGATCGCCGGTGTGATGCAGGGCCTGATGTGGCGCGCGATCAACGACGACGGCACGCTCACCTACACCTTCGTCGAAAGCGTCAAGGCCAGCTATCCGTTCTGGTTCATCCGCTTCCTCGGTGGCGCGCTCTTCCTGTCCGGCATGTTCGTCATGGCCTGGAACGTGTGGAAGACCATCGCCGGCCAGAAGCCGTACAACGCACCGGTGGTGGCGCCTGCTGCCGCGCACGCCTGATCACTGGAGAAAGACATCATGGCTGCATCCAAACACGAAGCAATCGAACGCAACGTCGGCCTGCTGGCGATCCTGACGGTGATCACCATCGCCATCGGCGGTCTGGTCGAAATCGTTCCGCTGTTCTTCCAGCACTCGACCACCGAACCGGTCAAGGGCGTCGAGCCGTACAGCCCGCTGCGACTGGCCGGTCGCGACATCTATGTGCGCGAAGGCTGCTACAACTGCCACTCGCAGATGATCCGTCCGTTCCGCGCCGAAACCGAGCGCTACGGTCACTACTCGGTCGCCGGCGAGTTCGTCTATGACCGTCCGTTCCAGTGGGGCTCCAAGCGCACCGGTCCGGATCTGGCGCGCGTCGGTGGCCGCTACTCCGACGAGTGGCACCGCGTTCACCTGATCAATCCGCGCGACGTCGTGCCGGAGTCGAACATGCCGGGCTTCCCCTGGCTCGACCGGCCGGTCGATGCCAGCACCATCGAGCAGCGCATGCGAGCGCTGACCGTGGTCGGCACGCCCTACACCGAGGAGCAGATGAAGGGTGCGGCGGCAGAGCTGAAGGGCAAGACCGAGATGGATGCCCTGATCGCCTACCTGCAAGGCCTGGGCACCGCGATCAAGCGTGTGAACTGAAGGAGCCCGTCATGGAACTCGACATCAACGCACTGCGCTCGGCAGTTACCGTCGCGGGCTTCGCCTGCTTCGTCGCCATCGTGATCATGGCCTGGCGTCCGGGCGCGCAGCGCGCCCACAACGAGGCAGCGATGCTGCCCTTCGCCGACGACGATCGCGCGCACACCGAAACCGGAGAACAAAAGTGAGCGACTTCATCAACGACTTCTGGAACATGTACGTGGTGGTGCTCGTCGTCGCCAGTATCGCGTTCTGTGCCTTCATCATCCTGTCCAACCGTGGCGCCCGTCCGAAGGGGCAGGTCGAACTGCACGGTCATCAGTGGGACGAAACGCTGGCCGAGTGGAACAACCCGCTGCCGCGCTGGTGGGTGTGGCTGTTCTGGATCACCATCGTGTTCGCCATCGTCTATCTGGCCGCTTACCCTGGCCTGGGCAACTTCGGCGGCAAGCTTGCGTGGTCGTCCACCGGCGCCTACGACAAGGAAGTGAAGGAAGCCGAAGCCAAGGTGGCGCCGCTGTTCGAGCGCTACGCCGGCCTCGACGTGAAGGAAGTGGCGGCTGATCCCGAAGCACGCGCCATGGGCGAACGTCTCTACCTGAACAACTGCGCCCAGTGCCACGGTACCGACGCACGCGGTTCGCGCGGCTTCCCCAACCTGACCGACGCCGACTGGCTGTACGGCGGCGAGCCCGAGGCGATCAAGGCCACGCTGGTCAATGGCCGCAACGGTGCGATGCCGGCCTTCGGCGCCATCCTCGACGGCGAGCAGCAGCGCGACGTGGTGCATTACGTGCGTTCGCTGTCCGGGCTGGCGGCCGATGGCGTGCGCGTGCAGCGCGGCAAGGCGGTGTTCGGTGCGAACTGCGCGGCCTGCCATGGCGCGGACGGCAAGGGCAACCAGATGGTGGGCGCGCCCAACCTGACCGACGGCATCTGGCTGTACGGCAGTACCGAAGCGATCGTGCTGCAGTCGGTGGCCAAGGGTCGCAACGGTCACATGCCGGCACACGGCGATCTGCTTGGCGACAAGAAGATCCACCTCGTTGCCGCCTACGTCTGGGGCCTGTCGAACAACGCGGGTGGAGCCAAGTAAATGGCGTCCAATCCCTCACCCGGCGACAGTACGTCTGGTAACGAAGCAAAGCGGGCGGCACGGGTGATTCCGATCACCGATGTGTCGTCGGACGAGGGAGATCTGTACGCGGCGCGCAAGAAGATCCAGCCGCGCAGCATCAAGGGGCGCTTCAACACTGTGCGCTGGGCCATGGTGTGGATCACGCAGTTGGTGTTCTACGGCCTGGCCTGGCTGCCCTGGAATGACAGACAGGCCGTGCTCTTCCATCTGGTCGAGCGCAAGTTCTACATCTTCGGGCTCGTCCTGTGGCCGCAGGACGTGCTTTTCCTCGCGCTGCTGCTGATCATCAGCGCGCTCGGACTGTTCCTGGTCACCGCGGTGGCCGGGCGCGTGTGGTGTGGCTACGCCTGTCCGCAGTCGGTGTACACCGAAATCTTCATGTGGATAGAGCGGCACATCGAAGGCGACCGCTCGGCGCGCATGAAGCTCGACGCAGCGCCGATGAGCGCGCGCAAGCTCGGTCTGCGTGCCGCGAAGTTCGGTGCCTGGGGAGCGCTGGCCCTGTGGACCGGTTTCACCTTCGTCGGTTACTTCACGCCGATACGCGAACTCGCGTCCGAGATCACCGCCTGGTCGCTCGGTCCGTGGGAGGCGTTCTGGATGTTTTTCTACGCCGCCTTCACCTACGTGTTCGCGGGTCACATGCGCGAGCAGGTATGCAAGTATATGTGCCCGTATGCCCGCTTCCAGGGCGTCATGTTCGATCCCGACACCCTGATCGTCAGCTACGACGCCAATCGCGGCGAGCCGCGCGGCAACAAGAAGAAGGCACGCGAGGGGCAGGTGGTCGGCGACTGCGTCGATTGCGACTGGTGCGTGCAGGTCTGTCCGACCGGCATCGACATCCGTAACGGCCTGCAGTACGAGTGCATCGGCTGTGCGCTCTGTATCGACGCCTGTGATCAGGTGATGGACAAGGTCGGTCGCCCGCGCGGCCTGATCGCCTACACCACCGAACGCACCTTGCTGGCGAAGAAGCCGGCTCACGAGGGCTGGCGCGAGGTGATGGCGCACATCCTGCGTCCGCGCGTCATCCTCTACACCAGTCTTCTGGCTTTCATCGTGACGGGTTTCGCCTGGGCACTATTCACCCGTACGCCGGTCAAGATGAACGTGCTGCGCGACCGCGCCACACTGGCGCGCGAGGTCGAGGGCGGCAAGATCGAGAACGTCTATCGGCTGCGCATCATGAACACCTCGGAGATCGCACGGCGCTATGTGCTCGAGGTCGAAGGCCTGCCGGGTGCCGCCATCGCCGATCTGCGCGAGATCGAGGTCGAAGCGGCCGGCTCGCGCGACATCGCCGCTCGGGTACAGGTCGACGCCGAAGCGCTGCAGCCGGGGTCCCACGAAATCTATTTCAACCTGCAGGCCGTCGATGCACCGGATGTCCGCGTGCATGAGAAGACGTCCTTCCTGCAGCCGAGGTAAGCCGCATGAACAACGACGCATCGATGCAGTTGCCGTGGTACCGCCACCGTTGGCCGTGGATACTTGCGGCCGGGCCGGTCACCGTCATCATTGCAGGCGTGATCACCACCTGGCTGGCGGCGACCGGCAATACCGCACTGGTCGCCGACGATTACTACAAGCAGGGCCTGACGATCAATCGCACGATAGAGCGCGAGCGCAAGGCGACCGAGCTCGGGGTCGAACTGACCGTGTCGGCGACGCCGGCCGGCGCCGACGACACCCGCTTCGAGCTGGTTCTGCGCATGGCCGACGCGACGACGATGCCGGCGCGTCTGCGCGTGCTGCTGGCGCATCCCACGCGCAGCGAACTCGACCGCGAGCTGCTGTTCGATGGGCGAGACGGGCATTTCGGCGGTGTCGTGCGTGCCCTGCAGCCGACCCACTGGAAGCTGGTGATCGAGGACGAGGCGCGCACCTGGCGCGTCCAGCAGTCGCTGACGGTGGAGGCGAGCGGTGGCCACTGAAATCGAGATCGAGGAGGTCGAGACGCGGCGCGTGCCTGGACGTTTCGGGCGCCTGTTCGCACTGGTGTCCTGGCCGTCCTTTCTGGTCGCCGCGGTCGCGGAAACCGTCTTCTTCAGTCTGATCAATCCGCGCGAGCTGTATCTGCTCGGAGAGCCGGTGCACTTTTCGCCGCTGGCGACCTACACCATCGGCTTCTTCGGCTTCTGGTGTGTGGCTGGCGCGTCCAGCCTCATTTCGTCGTGGATGGCCGAGAAGATGCCCGCCTGCGCCGACCGCTGCGTCGGCCGCAAATGAAAACGGGGATGCCGTCGCCGGCATCCCCGTCCTTTTCCGCCGGTCGTGGTCGCGTCGCTCAGCGATAGACCAGCACCGGAATCTTCGAATTCGACAGCACCTTCTGCGTCACGCTGCCCAGCAGCAGATTGGCCAGACCGCGGCGGCTGTGCGACGCCATGAAGATCACGTCGGCGTTGCGCTTCAGCGCCACCTCGATGATGGCCTTGTGCGGCTCGTCATGGGTCACGGCAATGCTGTCGACCTGGACACCATCGGCTTCCGCTTCGGCGCGTGCCGACTGCAGGATGCGGTCGGCGTGGGTGCGCATCGCGTCGGTGAAGTCGTTCGGTGCAATCGGGTCGATGTTCTCCTCGTCCTGCTCGCTGTGCAGCGCCGATACGTGATAGTCCTTCATCACGTACAGGAAAGTGACGCGACCCTTCACGTCCTTGGCGAAGCAGACGGCATGCTTGACTGCGGCCTTGGAAAGATCCGAACCATCGATCGGTACGAGTACGTGGCGAAACATCCTTGACTCCTTCTCGTTGTTATTGGCCGGCACCGCCACGGTGTCCGGCCGTGCTCCACTGCATGGCTCCTGCAAATTCTATCGGCTAACCGAACACTATTTTGAGGGTAAGCCGCCCATTTGGTTTGATCCAAGTAAAAAGCCGGAAGTGCGACGCACTTCCGGCTTCATGGGTGCAGCGAATGCGTATCAGATCGCGTAAGACTTGAGACGCATCGAGAAGTCCTGCAGTTGCTTGATGCCGCTGGCTTCGGCACGAGCGCACCAGTCCTGCAACTGCTTCAGCAGCTGCTCGCTCGATGCGGTGGAACGGGCCCACAGTGCGGTCAGCTCCTGGCGCATCGTGTGTACCGTTTCCAGACGGCTGCTGTGCGACAGCATCGAAGCCATTTCGGCGTCGTCGCTGGTCGGCTGCGCGTTCTCGCTGCGGTTCAGCCAGCGCTTGAAGCGCTGGTAGCGCTCGCCGTCGGCCAGCGCGGCGTTCGACGCGCGCAGCTTTTCGACTTCCTCGGCGTAGATCGAGCGCAGCGACTTCATGTAGCGGGTCATCACGTCGTAGCGATGCGTGATGATGGCTTCCAGCGTCTGCGTATCAACCACGTTGCGCGCCTCGAAGCGCGGCTGCGGAATGGTCTTCTTGGCCTTGGCCAGACCGAGGATTTCGAGGATGCGGATGTACATCCAGCCGATGTCGAACTCGTACCACTTCGACGACAGCTTGGCCGAGGTCGCGAACGAGTGGTGGTTGTTGTGCAGTTCCTCGCCGCCGATGATGATGCCCCACGGCACCAGATTGGTCGCCGCGTCGTTGCAGTCGTAGTTGCGGTAGCCGATGTAGTGGCCCAGGCCATTGACGACGCCGGCCGCCCAGATCGGGATCCAGGCCATCTGCACGGCCCAGATCGTCAGGCCGAGCGGGCCGAACAGCAGCACGTTGATCACGAGCATCAGCTTGATGCCCAGCGCCGAACGGCCGGTGTACAGATTGCGCTCCAGCCAGTCATCCGGCGTGCCATGACCGTAGCGGCTCATGGTTTCCTTGTTCTTCGCTTCGGCGCGGTACAGCTCGGCACCTTCGAACAGCACCTTCTTGATGCCGAGGACCTGCGGGCTGTGCGGATCTTCGGGCGTCTCGCACTTGGCGTGGTGCTTGCGGTGG
Source organism: Methyloversatilis sp. S146-33 (assembly GCF_059552495.1). Next base: position 31,739 of record NZ_JCANOT010000017.1, on the reverse strand, counting down.
ATGGCTGCCCATTCCTTGGTGACCATGCCGGTCGTCAGCCACAGCCAGAAGCGGAAGAAGTGGCTCGGAATGGCGTGCAGCTCAAGCGCACGGTGTGCCTGGTGGCGGTGCAGGAAAATCGTCACCGACGCGATGGTGATGTGAGTGAACACCAGCGCAACGACGATATAGCCCCACCAGGGCAGGTCGATAAGACCATTCAACATTCAGGATTTCCCTTGATACACGATTTGAAGATGCGGATTCTACGCGAGAGTGGCTAGCGGTCAATTTGCGCAGCGTCAAGCCTTTGCGTCACACAATGCAACATTGCCGGCATCCCCCAGTATTCTTATCTCGCGCTGCGGGAACGGTATTTCAATCCCCTCGGCGCGGAATCGACGAAGGATCTCGAGCTGGACCGCCGAACGGATACCCAGCGTGCCGTTCTCCGGGTCGGTGATCCATACGCCCAGTTCCAGATTGATGCCGGAATCGCCGAAGGAATGCAGGAAAGCGCGCGGCACCGGTTCGGACAGCACGCGCTCGTGCGCGCGGGCGCATTCTTCCAGGATGACCAGCGCCCGCTCGACGTCGTCGGCGTAGCCGACCTGGACCGATATCGCCACGCGTACCTCGCGGTCCGACAGTCCCTCGTTCTGTACGACCGAACTGACCAGTGTTTCGTTCGGCACGATGGACTGAACGCCCGACGGGCTACGCAGCACCGTATAGCGGGTGGTGATCTGCTGCACCTGTCCACGATCAGTGCCGACCGAAATGAGGTCGCCGATGCGGATCGAGCGGTCGAGCAGGATGATGAAGCCCGACACGTAATTGGCCATGATCTTCTGCAGGCCGAAACCGAGGCCGACGCCGAGCGCGCCGCCGAACACCGACAGCGCGGTCAGGTCAATACCGACCAGCGGCAGCGTGATCATCAGCGCCAGAAACATCAGCGCCACCTTCGACAGGCGCGCCAGCACGATGCGCAGATTGCTGTCCAGCGGCGCCCGCATCAGCTTGCGTTCGACCGAGCCGGAGAGCCAGACGGCGGCGATCAGCGTCACCAGCACCCAGGCGCCGCCCTGCATCAGTGCCCACAGCGACAGCTTCTGCTTGCCGAGCGCGACCTGCTGGCTGTCCAGCCATTCGATCACTTCCGGCAGGATGTCGAGTGCGTGCAGCACCCAGGCCGACCAGATGGTGAGGCCGATCAGCAGCTCGAAAGTGCTGAGCCAGCCGGCCGGAGAGAACACCTGGCGCAGCCCGTAGACGACCAGGCGGATGACGCCCATCGCCACCAGCATGGCGATGACCAGGCGCATCAGCACCGGCGGTTGCTGCAGCAGCTCGACCACGAGGCGGGCAATCGACAGCAGGGCGATGCCCACGAGCGGGAACAGCAGGCGCTGCAGACCTTCAAGCCCGAGGCGGGCGGTGGCGCCGAGCGTTTCAACGCCCGCCTGCCGGCGCTGGCGCCGGATGAGCAGGCGAGTGATCAGGCCGGCCAGCGCCAGACAGACCACCACCACGGCAAGCTCGATGCGCGTGCTGTTCAGCGACAGCATGTGCATCAGCGCGTCGAACGAAATTTCCGTCATTGAGCTGCCGCGTCCTTCGCCTGGGTCTGCACCACCGCGTCGGCGAAACTCATCGATTTCGCGCGATGGCGTTTCCAGTTCTCCAGATAGGTCTGCGCCAGCGCGCGATGGCCGCTCAGCACCATCACGTTCTCGGCGTTCTCGCTCTTCGCCGAGTAGCTGAAGTTGTAGGAGCCGGTGACCACCACCGGTTCCTTGCCGTCCGGGTCGATGATCATCACCTTGCTGTGGGCGGCCGCGTGGTCGCCGTCCAGCCACACCTTCACGCCGTTGCCGGCGGCGCGCGGCAGCGCGCTGCGCTCGTCCTTCAGTACCTTGTCGCGGTCGGCCACCACCTCGACCTTGACGCCGCGCTCGGCGGCGGCGATCAGGGTCTTGACGATGTTGCGGCTGGTCAGCGTGTAGGCCTGCACATAGACCGCCTGACGGGCGCCGTCGATCTGGTCCATTACCAGCCGTTCGACGTCGTCCCAAGGGGCGAACGCAACCTCGACCTTGCCTTCGGCCGGCAGCGTGCGACCGGCGCTGAGCGGCATCGCTGCCAGCATCGTTGCGGCGAACAGCGCGCCGCGCAGATCACTCCTCACTCTTGTCCTCCTTCTTGTCGTCGGCGCCGCGGCGCTCCAGCACCGCCGCGTAGAAGCCATCGGTGCCGTGTGCGTCGGGCCGCAGTTCGAGATCGATTCCGGTGTCGAGTTCGATGCGGGCGGCGGCGAGCAGCGCGTTCACCGGCACGCGGACGAAATCGTGGTGGGACGACAGGAAGTCGTCGACCACGCCGCGGTTCTCCTCGTCGAGCAGGCTGCAGGTCGCGTAGACCAGTCGGCCGCCCGGCTTCACCAGTCGCGACGCGCCGGCGAGGATGGCGCGCTGCTTGGCGATCAGTTCGGTGACCGCCTGCGGCGTCTGGCGCCACTTCAGATCCGGGTTGCGGCGCAGCGTGCCGAGGCCGGAACAGGGGGCATCGACCAGCACGCGATCGATCTTGCCGGCCAGCCGCTTCACCTTGATGTCGGACTCGCTGTCTATGAGCACCGGGTGTACGTTGGACAGCCCGGAGCGCGCCACGCGCGGACGCATCTTGAGCAGCCGTTTCTCCGACACGTCGAAGGCGTACAGGCGGCCGGTCGAGCGCATCATGGCGCCGATGGCCAGTGTCTTGCCGCCAGCGCCGGCGCAGAAATCGACCACCATCTCGCCGCGCTTCGGTGCCAGCAGCAGGGCCAGCAACTGGCTGCCCTCGTCCTGCACCTCGATGATGCCCTTCTCGTACAGCGGGTTCTTCGACAGCGACGGCCGTTCGTTCAGGCGCAGCGCCCACGGCGACCAGCGGCCGGGCTCGGCGACGATGCCGTTGTTGGCCAGCGTCGCCATCACCGCCTCGCGGTCGGACTTCATCAGGTTGATGCGCAGATCCAGCGGTGCCTGCTGGTTCAGCGCGCGCGCCAACGACAGCAGCGCCGCTTCGTCCATCTGTGCCGACAGCCGCTCGATCACCCAGTCTGGCAGGTCGGTGCGCTCGCCCAGCGACAGTTCCTCGGCCTTGCTCGGTGCCAGCGTTTCCAGCCACTGCGCCTCGTTGCGCGACACCAGCGGCGCGAGCTGCTTGAGGCCGAGGCCTTCGATGCGCGCCATCGCGGCGATCAGCAGCTTGCGCGCGCCCGCGTGTTCGCCGGCGATGGCGCGCAGCCAGCGCAGGCGGCGCAGCACCAGATAGGCGTGTTCGGCGATGAAGGCGCGATCGCGCGACTGCAGCGCGCGCTGCTCGCGGAAGTAGGCGGACAGCACGCCGTCGGCCGGGTGTTCGAAGCGCAGCAGCCGGGTCAGTACGTCGGCGGTGGCGTCTATCAGTTTCTCGTTCGGTTTCATCGCAGGAATATGGGAATGTCTGAATCGGTCTGGCGTTGGTCGGACGCCGGTGGCGCCGTGCCGGGTGCGGCGGTGGCCGGCGCGGCGACGAGGCTGCGGTTCTCGTACTCGATGCGGCGCACGCGCTGGTCGTACACGTCGCCCTTGCGGTCGGTGAAACGGATGCGCACCGGCAGCCAGCGCAGGTCGGGCGCCAGCCACACCTCGATCTGGTTGTCTCCGGGCTGGGCGCGCACCTGCAGGCGCTTGACCAGCAGGCGCCCCAGCGCGGTATCGAGTCCGGTCGGCGCGTCGTCCGGCACGAACCAGCGCGGCGTGTAGCGGCGGCCGGTCGCGACGTTGAAGTCGAACTCGCCGCCCCGCTGCGCGCGCCAGATGATTTCCAGCCACAGGCTCGCCATGTCCTGCGAACCCGGCGTCAGCGCATGCGTCGTCGTCTTCGAACCGCTGCGCAGCATAACCTGACTGGCCGTCCAGTCGAAATCGACCTGCTCGTCCGGCGGTTTGGCCTGTTTCGAATCCTGTACGAAGCGACGCGGCTGCAGACCGTCGGCGCCGACGTCGCCCTCGCTGTACTGTTCTATGCGCAGCGGTTTGAGCAGGCCGGCCAAGCCGGTGGTTTCGGTCACCGTGTCCATTCGGTAGCGCGTGCCGTCATGTACCCAGTGATAGCGGGTTTCGCCGATGCGCAGGCTGTCGCCGCGGTAGACCTCGAATTCCAGCCTGGCTTCGCCGACCAGGGCCTGTTGTGGTGACACCTCCTGCGTGTCGTCAACGGCCGTATCGCGCCTGGGCTCGTCGTTCTCATCGCGCTCGGGTTCATCCGGCGTTCGCGGTCCGTCGGACTCCGCGTCTTCAGTGTTGCCGACCTGCGGTGGGACGTCGGCCTGCCCGACGGACGGCGTCTCGGATGGTGCTGGCGCCGGCGCGCGTGGCTCATGGGGCGGCTTGGGCGCGGGCTTTGGCGGCGGTGCGGGCTCGGGTGAGGGCGCCGGCACCGGCGGTGGCGGCGGCAGCGGCGCCGGCACCAGCGCGGCGCGGATCAGCAGCGACTCGTCCGGTCCGGCGCGGTGATCGAAGCTGCTCAGCCCGCTTGCCAGCAACAGGTGCAGCAGCAGCGAAACGAGCAGCGCGAGGGCCAGGCGCGAGCGGGTCAGCGGCTCAGTCATCCGCACCCGGAGCGGTCAGCGCGCCGGCGGCCGGCGTCGCTTCGTCGCGCAGCACGGCGCGACCGTGCTGCAGCGTCAGCCTGTCTTCGAGGAACCAGCGCACCACGCGCGGATAGAGCAGGTGTTCCTGCGTCAGCACGCGCGCGGCCAGCGTCGCCTCGTCGTCGCCGGCGAGCACGGGTACTGCGGTCTGGGCGATGATGGGGCCGCCGTCCAGCTCGCCGGTCACGAAATGCACGGTCACGCCGGCGATGCGACAACCGGCCTCGATCGCGCGGCGGTGCGTGTGCAGGCCGGTGAAGGCCGGCAGCAGCGAGGGGTGGATATTGATCATGCGACCGGCGTAGTGCTCGACGAAACCGGGCGTCAGGATGCGCATGAAGCCGGCCAGCACCACGAGGTCCGGCGCGTGGCGGTCGATTTCCTGCGCCAGTGCGCGGTCGAAGGCGGTGCGATCCGGGTGTTGCGTATGGTCGACCACCGCGGTGGCGATGCCGTGCTCACGTGCGTAGGCGAGGCCACCAGCGTCCGGGCGATTGCTGATGACGGCGCGCACATTGGCGGCCAGGCCCGCTTCGACGATGGAGCGCATATTGCTGCCGCGCCCGGAGATCAGGATGACGACGGATTTCATTCGGTTTCGGTGACGGAGGCGAAGGTCGGGTGTGAAGGCCGGATTATCGCCCAGCCGCTGTCGGCACTACCTCACCGGCAGGAAGACGGCGGTTGCCAGCGACTGCAGGATGCGCGTGACGACGCGGCGATTCTTGTCGGCGACGATCTGCGCACTCATGTCCAGCCAGCCGATCATCTTGCCCATTTCGCGCTCGAAACTGAGATTGCGCATGCCGTCGACGCCGATCTCGTTCGACAGGAGGAGCGGGGCGCCAAGTTCGTCGCGCGACTGCGCCAGCTTCCAGGCGGCGATTTCGATATTGCGCGCGCAGTTCGACAGCGCCTGCGGATCGAGTTCGTCCATGATGAACAGTTCGCTGCGGTCGGCCCACGCGGTCTGGATCATGCCACCCATGCCGATGATCAGCGCGGCCACCCGGTCGCCGGCGAAATCCGGCGCAAAGGCCAGTCGCATCACGTCGATGCCGCGACGGTTGTCGAACTCCGGCAGTCGCCAGTCGTGCTGCGCGGCGAACAGCCGGGCCATCGCCGCTTCGCGGCTGTCCAGTCCGGCGCGTCGCCACTCGCGCGGATTGCGCTTGTACAACTTGTCGGCCAGACGCTCCAGGCTGGCGAATATTTCCCTGTGATGCGCTTCCAGCACCCGGTCGATGTCACTTTTAACAATCTGTTTAGGATGCATGGAATCGGCCACTGGCGCGGGTTTCTGACCAGCGCCCGAACAGCCCGTGACCAAGTTGGCTATCGCGGCGCAACACAGGGCGCGCACAATCGGCTTGCAGGCTGTCATAGCGTTCATGACCGACAGCGTACGACAACCCGGGCCATTCGTGGCGGATCGCCGCAGTTGCGGAAAGCCACCCGCGAAGGGCCCCGAAAGAGCCGAAACCGCCATGAAGATGGAACCGCTGGAAAGGGTGCGCGCACCCGGTGTGAAGGCAGGCAGCCGCCGTTTCGGCCGGCTGCTGCGCACGCTGGCGCGCGCCGGTCACGGCGGTGTTCTGATCTGCGGTGGTCAGGACGTGCAGTGCGACGCGCTGGCGATGGCGCTGGCGCGGCTGCGCGACCAGCCTCTGATGCGGGTCGAACTGGAAGCGGCCAACGACGAGCCGATCACTTCGGAACAGTGGCGCCCGTCGCTGCAGCAGGCGCGCGAACATTCGGCGCTGCTCTATCTGCACCTCGGCCAAGGCGCCGACACGGTTTTCGGCCGTACCGACCAGCGCATGGCCAGCGTGCGGGCCGAACACCTGCTGGCCGACGTGCAACGTGCCGGCGTCGTCGTCATCGTGGCCGGCGCTGAGCGCTACTGCATTGCGCTCGAGGCCTGCTGGCCGCGGATCAGGCTGCCTGATTCGACGCGCCGGACACTTTCGACTTCACCCAGGCCACTGCCACTGGCGCAAGTGATATCGCGATGATGGCCAGGATGACCAGCGTCAGGTTCTGCTTCACCCAGGGCAGGTTGCCGAACCAGTAACCGGCCAGCGTCAGCGACACCACCCACAGCAATGCGCCGGTCACGTTGAACATCGCGAAGCGGGCGTAGCTCATTCGCGCCACGCCGGCCACGAAGGGCGCGAAGGTGCGGATCAGCGGCATGAAGCGCGCGATGATGACCGTCTTGCCGCCGTGCGTCTCGTAGAAGGCGTGTGTGCGGTCGAAGGCCGAGCGGTTGAAGAAGCGCGAATTCTCCCAGCGGAACACCTTGGGCCCGAACCAGGCGCCGACCGCGTAGTTCACCGCGTCGCCCAGCACCGCGGCAATCACCAGCAGCACGATGAGCAGTCCGATGTGCATGCCGCCTGCCGCGGCGATTGCGCCGGCCACGAACAGCAGCGAGTCGCCGGGCAGGAAGGGCGTCACCACCAGACCGGTCTCGCAGAACACGATGACGAACAGGATGGCGTAGACCCAGGCGCCGTACTGGAGCACCAGAGCGGCGAGATGCTTGTCCAGGTGCAGCATGATGTCGACGAAGATGGTGAGCAGTTCCATGGTGTTGCCGGCTGAAATCGAACGGCGATGATAGCGGATGCATGTTGCGGCCCGTAAAATCGCGCACCGAACACCTTCTGCGCACCGCCATGCCCTCGATTCACCTGTTGCCCGACCTGCTGATCAGCCAGATTGCCGCCGGCGAGGTGGTCGAACGGCCGGCATCGGTGCTGAAGGAACTGCTGGAAAACAGCCTGGACGCCGGCAGTCGCGATATCCGCGTGCAGCTCGAAGCGGGTGGCGTCAAGCGGCTGCGGGTGGCTGACGACGGCTGCGGCATGCCGCCGGAGGACCTGCCCCTTGCGCTCGCCCGCCACGCGACGTCGAAGATCGCCTCGCTCGACGATCTGGAAGCGGTGGCCACCATGGGCTTTCGCGGCGAAGCGCTGGCGTCGATCGCCAGCGTTGCGCGTGTGACCATCACCAGCCGCGAAGCCGGCAGCGCGCACGCCTGGCGTATCGACAACGGCGGTTCGCCGGAGCCGGCCGCGCTCGACGCCGGCACCGTGGTCGATGTCGCCGACCTTTACTACAACACCCCGGCGCGGCGGAAATTCCTGCGCACCGAACAGACCGAGTACGGCCACTGTGACGACGTGTTCGGCCGCATCGCGCTATCGGTGCCGCAGGTCGCCTTCCAGTTGATGCACAACGGCCGACTGATGCAGCGCCTGCCGGCCGGCGACATGGCGAGCCGCGTGCGCGCGCTGCTTGGCGATGAATTCATGCAGCACGCGCGCCCGGTCGAGGCCGACGCCGGCCAGATCCGCGTCAGCGGCTACGCGGCCCAGCCAGCCTTCTCGCGCTCCGGGCGCGACGCACAGTATTGCTTCGTCAATGGCCGCTTCGTGCGCGACCGCCTGCTCGCGCACGCGCTGCGCGAGGCCTACGCCGACGTGCTGCACGGCGCGCGGCACCCGGCTTACGTGGTGTTCATCGAACTCGATCCGCGCGCAGTCGACGTGAACGTGCACCCGGCCAAGACTGAAGTGCGCTTCCGCGATTCGCGTGGTGTGCATCAGTTCGTCTTCCATGCGGTCGAGCGCGCGCTGGCGCCATCGACACAGGTGGCCGCAGCCGTCGCGCCGTCGTCGCCGTTCGAGCCGTTGCCGGAGCGCCCGCAATGGCCGTCCCTGCAGCAGGGCATGAATGTCGAACAGCCGCTGGCGCGCTACTTCGACTTCGTCCGCCAGGACGCACCGGTCGCCGCGTCAGCGTCGCCGGTGCTGCGCCCCGACCTGCCGGCGCAGCAGAACGACGCGCCGCCGCTCGGCTTTGCACTGGCCCAGCTGCAGGGCGTGTACGTGCTGGCGCAGAACAGTGCCGGCCTGGTGCTGGTGGACATGCACGCCGCGCACGAGCGCATCCTTTACGAACAGCTGAAGAAGGTGCTCGAAGGCGCGCCGGCGGTGCAGCGGCTGCTGATTCCGGCCGTACTGTCGATGAGCACGCGCGAGGTGGCGACCGCCTTCGAGTACGCCGACGTGCTGGAGAGGCTGGGCTTCGACATCGGTCAGGCCGGCCCGAACGAACTGATGGTGCGCGCGGTGCCGGCGCTGCTGGCGCGTGCCGACACCGGTGCGCTGCTGCGGGCACTGCTGGAGGAACTGCGCGAGGCGCCGGCCAGTCAGGTGGTGGAGCGCCGGCGCAACGAACTGCTGGCCACCATGGCCTGCCACGGCGCGGTACGTGCCAATCGGCTGCTTTCGCTGCCGGAAATGAACGCGCTGCTGCGCGACATGGAAGCCTGCGAACGCGCCGACCAGTGCAACCACGGCCGGCCGACCTGGGTCCAGCTCAGCATGGCGGAACTGGACCGCCTGTTCATGCGCGGCCGATGAGTGCGCCCGTACTGGTGCTGCTCGGCCCGACCGCCAGCGGCAAGACCGCGGCGGTCGCCCGCATCGCGCGCGCGCTGCCGATCGAACTGATCAGCGTCGATTCGGCGCTGGTGTTCCGCGACATGGACATCGGCACCGCCAAGCCCTCCGCCGAGGAACAGGCGCTATGCCCGCACCACCTGATCGACATCGTGTCGCCGGAAGAGGCGTATTCCGCGGCGCGTTTCGCGGCCGATGCGCGTCGCCTTATCAATGACGTTCGCGCGCGCGGCCGCATCCCGCTGCTGGCCGGCGGCACCATGCTCTACATCAAGGCGCTGCGCGAGGGGCTGTCCGATCTGCCGGAAGCCGACGCGAGCCTGCGCGCCGACATCGACGCGCGCGCGGCGGAGCAGGGCTGGCCGGCACTGCACGCCGAACTTGCCCGGCTCGATCCCGACGCCGCCGCCCGTCTTAAGCCGACCGACGCGCAGCGCATCCAGCGCGCACTCGAAATCGTCACGCTGACCGGCCGGCCGCTGGCCGAAAGTTACGCCCGACGAGAGGACGACGCGCCGCTGCCGCCGATGACCGTGCTGTCGCTCGAACCGTCGGACCGTGCCTGGCTGCACCGGCGCATCGAACAGCGTTTCGACCAGATGCTGGAACAGGGCCTGGTCGACGAACTGCGCAGGCTGCGCACGAAGTACCGGCTGGACGCCGGCATGCCGTCGATGCGCTGCGTCGGCTACCGGCAGGTGTGGCACTACCTGGAAGGCGAAGTCGATGCGTCGACCATGCGCGACACCGGCATCTACGCGACGCGTCAGCTGGCGAAGCGGCAGATCACCTGGCTGCGTTCGATGCAGATCGACCAGCGCATCGACTGCCTGCGCGACGATGCGGCGGATATGGTGATGGACGCGTTCGCGCGGGGCGTCCGGACACCGTAGTCGCTGCGTCAGGTCGGAGTGTCTTGTGTGGGAGCGACCTCTGGTCGCGATGCGGCTTCTGCGGGATGCGGGCTTCGATTCAGGCCGCTGTCGCGAGCAAGCTCGCTCCCACAGGAATCACCGGGCTCGGCGACAGGTCGAGCGCGCTTTGTGCGGGAGCGACCTCTGGTCGCGATGATGCCTCGGCGTGTCGCCGGCCTGCTCAGCAGCGCGGACTCATCGCCCGCTTCAGGTCGTCCAGCTTGTGGATGCGGATGTTCTTGTTGCTGACCGACAGCAGACCTTCGTCCTGCAGCCGTGACAGGCCGCGGCTGACCGTTTCCAGCTTCAGACCCAGATAGGAGCCGATTTCCTCGCGCGTCATGCGCAGGTTGAATTCGGTCGCCGAATAGCCACGCGAAGCGAAGCGTTGCGACAGGTTCACCAGGAAGGCGGCCAGGCGTTCTTCGGCACGCATGGTGCCGAGCAGCATCATCACCGCCTGGTCGCGCACGATTTCGCGGCTCATCACCTTGTGGAAGTGGTGCTGCAGCGTGTCGATCTCGCGCGACAGTTCGGACAGACGGTTGAACGGGATGACGCACACCTCGCTGTCCTCCAGCGCACGCGCGTCACAGTTGTGCTGGCCGGAACCGATGCCGTCCAGCCCCATCAGTTCGCCCGCCATCTGGAAGCCGGTCACCTGTTCGCGGCCATCTTCCGAGATCACTTCGGTCTTGAAGAAACCGGTGCGGATGGCGTACAGCGACTGGAAGGATTCGCCCGACAGATAGAGCGGCATGCCGCGCGGAACCTTGCGGCGGGCACCAATCAGCGTGTCGACGCGTTCCAGCTCGTCGTCGGACAGGCCGACCGGCATGCACAGTTCGCGCAGGTTGCAGGCAGAGCAGGCGACCTGGAGTCCCTGCGGGGTGATCGGTATCGATACGCTGTTCATTGATTGCGATCAATGCACGGTGATGGCCGCGCTTGCATGATGAACATACCGCAAAGTGTGCCAATAAATCATGAATGTCGCAAAGGAACTGGTGTTCGACCCGCAGCTGATGCGTCGTTTCGACGTACCGGGGCCGCGCTACACCTCATACCCCACCGCCGATCGCTTCAATTTCTCGCACGACGCGCGCGCCCATGCTGCACGTCTTGCGGCGCGCACGGCGAGCGCCGGTCCGCTGTCGATCTACGTCCATATCCCGTTCTGCGACACGATTTGCTACTACTGCGCCTGCAACAAGATCATCACCAAGGATCACGCGCGTGCCGACGCCTATCTCGACACGCTGCTGCGCGAAATGGCGATGAAGGCGTCGCTGGTCAAGGGCAGCCGCGAGATCGCCCAGTTGCACCTCGGGGGCGGTACGCCCACCTTCCTGAACGACGCACAGATGACGCGGCTGATCGAGGGACTGCGCACGCACTTCCGTGTGTCCGACAGCGCCCAGTGCTCGATCGAGCTCGATCCGCGCGGCGTCACCGCGGCCCGCATTGCACACCTGGGTTCGCTCGGCTTCAACCGCATCAGCGTCGGCGTGCAGGATTTCGATCCGGTCGTGCAGCGGGCGGTCAACCGCATCCAGAGCGTCGAAGAAACCGAAATCGTGCTGAAGGCGGCGCGCGAGAACGGTTTCGTATCGACCGGCGTGGACCTGATCTACGGCCTGCCGGGCCAGACGCTGGACAGTTTCGACGCGACGTTGGCGACACTGATCCGGCTGGCGCCGGACCGCGTGGCGATCTACCACTACGCCCACCTGCCCAAGCAGTTCATGCCGCAGCGGCGGATCGACGAAGCCATGCTGCCTGGCCCGGAAGTGCGGCCGCAATTGCTGCGTCTGGCGATCGACCGGCTGCACGAGGCGGGCTATGTGCATGTGGGCATGGACCATTTCGCCCGCCCGGACGACGAACTGGCGCAGGCGCAGCGGCACGGCCGCCTGCAGCGCAACTTCCAGGGCTATTCGACGCACGCCGGCTGCGACCTGCTCGGTCTGGGCGTGTCGGCCATCTCGCGCGTCGGTGCGAGCTTCGCGCAGAACCACCGGACGATAGAGAGCTGGACCCAGGCCATCGATGACGGCGAACTGCCGGTCATGCGCGGTCTGAACATGACCGCCGACGACAGCGTGCGCAGCGCCGTGATCGGTGCGCTGATGTGCCATTTCGAGTTGTCGATCGAAGCGATAGAAAGCGCGTACGCCATCGATTTCAAGAAGTACTTTTCGGCGGAGCTGGACGAGCTGGCGGAGCTCGAAGCGGCCGGTCTGCTGACCATCGAGCCGGACTGGATCGCCATCACGCCGCGTGGGCGCCTGCTGGTGCGCGCGGTCTGCATGGTGTTCGACCGCTATCTGCGTCTCGACAGCGAAACGGTGCGCTACTCTAAGGTGGTGTGAGCCGGCGATCCGACCGACCGGCGCGCGTTTTCCACCGGACCTTCAATGAACCTCGGATTGGCAGCTGTTTTCGTCGTCGGCCTGCTCGGCGGTGTGCACTGCGCCGGCATGTGCGGCGGCATCGTGTCGGCGATCTCGGCCGGCGTGCCGCAGCCCGCGCGTCGCGGTTGGCGCGCCCAGCTGCCCGCACTGGCGATGCACGCGGCCTACAGCGGTGGGCGCATCGCCAGCTATTCGCTGGCTGGTGCGGTAGCCGGTGGTGTCGGCGGCGTCAGCCTGCTGGCCGGCGACGCCGCGCCGGTGCAGATGACGCTCTACGTGCTCGCCAACCTGATGATGATCGCGCTCGGTTTCTATCTGGCTGGTTACACGCGCCTGCTGGCGCCGGTCGAGGCACTGGGGCGGCCGCTGTGGGCGCGCATCCAGCCGCTGGCCCGGCGCTTCCTGCCGGCGCGCACGCCGGCGCAGGCGCTGGGCGTCGGTCTGCTCTGGGGTTTCCTGCCCTGCGGTCTCGTCTACAGCATGCTCGGACTGGCGCTGCTGTCGGGTTCACCCGGCAGCGGGGCACTGATCATGCTGGCCTTCGGTCTGGGCACGCTGCCCAACCTGCTGCTGGCCGGCATGCTGCTCACCCGGCTGCGTGCGGCGACCCGACATCCGGCGCTGCGGCGGGTGGCCGGGCTGCTGGTGCTCGGCTTCGGCATCGTCGGTCTGGCGCGGGCATCCACGCTCGGCGACGGGCTGTGGAACGGCCTCATCTGCCATACTTAGACACCTTCCTATAACAAGTGTCGAGAACACCATGCGTATCCTCCTTGCCGTAGACGGTTCCGATCATGGCGTGCGCGCCACGGCCGAAGTGCTGCGTCTTGCCGCCATGCTGACCAATCAGCCCGAAATCCACCTGCTGTTCGTGCACGCCCCGGTACCGGGTGGTCTGCTGCAGCACCACGTCAGCCGTGAAGCGCTGAACGACTACTACCGCGAAGAAGGGCAGGACGCCGTGCGCTCGGCGCTGGAAACCCTGCGCAACGCGAAGATCGAGCCGGTGCTGCACCTGCACGTCGGCCCGCCGGCCGAAACCATCGCCCGCTACGCGGAACAGCACGACTGCGAAATGATCGTGATGGGCCGTCGAGGTCACGGCGCGCTCGCCAGCTTTGCCCTCGGCTCGGTAGCCAGTGGCGTGCTGCACCACTCCAACCGCCCGGTGCTGCTGGTCAAGTAAGCCCGGTACGGCCGGTGGCGCCTGCTCAGGTGCGCCGGCCGCCCGCACGCTGCCTCGGGCTCTGCCTCAAGAATTCGCTGTGGCGCGCCGTTAGCGGGACATGATGTCAATTTTTGTGTCCCGCACCCCCTCATGAGCGCACCCACCGCCACCGCATCCGATCCGCTCGAAGCCTGGGTGGACCGCCTGCGCAGCCAGGACATGCCCATCTTCAGCGCCACGCTCGCCGCCATCGGCGAGGTCGCGGGCGACGAGGCGAGTCCGACTTCCGCGCTCGGTACCATCATCCTGCGCGACGCCGGCATGACCGCACGCGTGCTGCGGATGGCCAATTCCGTTTTCTTCCGTGGCGAAAGCCAGCGCGTCAGCACGATTTCGCGCGCCATCGTCGTGCTCGGCTTCGACACGGTGCGCAATATCGCGGTGTCGGTCGCGCTGATCGATGCCTTTCTCGCCGGTGGCGTGCGCGAACGCGTGGCGGCCGAAATGGCGCGCTGTTTCCACGCCGCGGTGCATGCGCGGCACGCCGCGTCGGCGCGCGGCGACGCGTCGCCCGAGGAAGTGTTCATCGCGACGCTGCTGTCGCATATCGGCGAAATGGCCTTCTGGTGCTTTTCCGGCGAAGTGGGGCAGAAGCTCGACAAGGCGCTGCGCCAGAGCAAGGCGCAGCCGGAACAGGTCGAGATGGAGGTGCTGGGCTTTCGCCTGCGCACGCTGACGCAGCAACTGGCGCGCGAATGGGCGCTGCCCGGCCTGGTCGTGAACGCCTGTGCCGACGGCGTGCGGCTGGACAGCCGCGAGGCGCTGGTGGTCGCCGGCTACCGGCTCGCCGTGGCGGCCGAGGGCGGCTGGGACTGCGAACGCGCACGCGGGGCGATGCGCGATTACGCCAGGGTGCTGCGGCAGGACATCGCCACCGTCGCACCAGTGGTCGCCGCGCACGCGCGCGAGGCGGCCCGCATCGCCGGCTTCTACGGTTGCGAGGACGCGGCAGCGCGCATTCCGCAGCCGACACCGGCATCCGATGCTGCGCCGGCGGAGGTTGGCGACGGCGCCGAGGCGGATCCGCTGCTGCAACTGGATGTCGCGCGCCGCATGACCGCACTGATGGCGGCCCGTTCGGCCAGCACCGCGGTGCTCGATCTGGCGCTCGAAGGCGCAGGTCGCGCGCTGGGTGCCGACCGCGCGGTGCTCGCGCTGGTGGCACCGAATCGCGCGCAACTGGCTGCGCGCGCGACCGAAGGTCACGGCGCGCAGCAGCTGATGCGCCATTTCACTTTCCTGCTCGCCGGTGCGCCGCGCGACGCGCTGACCGAACTGGTCGACCACGGCCGCGTCATCGATATCGATGCCGACCACGTGCCCGCACCCGGCCTGCCCTCGGTGGCCCGCCTGCGCGCTGCGCTGGGCGAGCGGCACCAGATACTGGTGCCGCTGCACGCGCAGAATCAGGTGGTCGGTGTGCTCTACATCGATCGCGCACCGTCACGGCCGCCGTTTCCGGCCGGTACCCAGGACGCGCTGCTGCATCTGGCGCAACTGGCCAGCCTGGCACTCGACGCCGCTGCCACGCCGCGCCGCGGCTGAGGCGCGGACGCGGCGCGCGCGGCTCAGCCGCGACGGCGGCGGGCGGCTGTGCCGATCAGGCCGAGACCGGCCAGCAGCAGTGCGTACGTTTCCGGCTCGGGCACCGGCGCCAGCGTCAGCGTGCCGGCCATCAAACCGCTTTCTTCGAAGCCCTGAACGGTACCGGCCGGGATGTCGATGGCCGCGCCCACCCAGCCCGGGCGGGTGATGTAGCTCAGCGACAGCGTGACTTCGGCGCCGACCACGGTGTCGAGGCTCAGATCGAACGCCTCCATCGAGCCATTGCCGGTATAGCTCACCGATTGACCGCCCCAGGACGCGATCAGGCTGAAAGACGTGTCGGGCTCGATCACCGACAGGCTGGCCGAGAACAGCGACTCGGCGGTGCCGCTGATCAGCATGCGGATGGCGCTGCCGGCAGCTTCGCCGTCCGACGCGATCTTCAGCGTCGTATCGAGCGTCACGCGCGACGATTCAACCAGACCCTGCAGGCCCGGTATGCCTTCGAATCCAAGCACCGAGGTGCCGCCGAGGGTGAAGCCGACCGCCGAGGCGTCGGTCTGCGCGTCAAGCGTGACTTCGCGCACCCAGTCGTAGCGGATGGTCGAGCTGCCTTCGGTGGCCGAGTCGCTGTACATGCCGAAGCCCAGCAGCGCTTGACCCGACGACAGGTCTTCGACCTGGGCGTCGTCCGACACCGTGCCGAACATGCTGGTGGTGGCTTCGACATAGGTATAGCCACCGACGAGGCTGGGGCCGACGATCTGGAAGTGGGCAGCCTGTGCGGACAGGCCGGTAGCGGCCAGCGCGAGCGCCAGCGTGGTCTTGATCAGGTTCATTCTCTGTTCTCCGGAATCGGATAAGGGGGTCAGTCGTTCCTGGTGATGCGGTTCTGCGGGCCCGGCGCGACGCCGGTCGGGTTGGCCTGCAGATAGGCTTCGAAGGCGTCGGTATCGACCGCACCGCCGAGGCGCTGCGTGCCATCCTTCAGCACCGCGAAGCCGTCGCCGCCGTCGGCGAGAAAGCTGTTCACCGTCACCCGGTAACTGGCCGACGGATCGACCGCCACGCCGTCCAGCGTCATCGACGTGACGCGCGCGTTGCAGGCGTTGCCGGCGGTGTAGGCGTAGTGGAAGCCGCGCGACACCTGCAGGATGCGGGTCGCGGTCTGGCCGTTGCAGCCGTTGAACTGGGTTTCCAGCAGCGTGCGGATCTGGGCGCCGGTCAGCGTCATGGTGACCAGCGAATTGCCGAAGGGCTGCACGGTGAAGGCGTCGCCGTAGGTCACCTTGCCGTCCGGCGCATTGAACGGCAGATCGGCACGGATGCCGCCCGGATTCATGAAGGTCACCACGGCTTCGCCGGTGCCGGCGTCGTCGGTCGCGTCGAGCTGGGCGTCGGCGATCACGTCGCCCAGTGCCGATTCGCCTGCCGTGTTCTGCGAGCGGCTGATCGCCGCCGTGATCGTGCCGATCACGCGTGCCTTGGGCACGGCGGACAGCGCGTCGTAGTGCGCCACCAGATCGGTCAGCGCCGCGTCTTCCTCGGTCGTGGTGCCGGTGACGAGGTTGTTGGCGGCCACCGCGATCACGTCACGCGTGCGGGTATCGATGGTGAGATCGATGTCGCTGAGGTTGCGCGCATACTGGCCGGCCGACGTGACGCGCACCGGCTGGCCGGCAGCGTTGTTGATCAGGCAGTTGTATGCGGCATGGGTGTGACCGGACACCACCAGATCGACCTCGGGATCGAGCCGGTTGACGATGCCGACGATGGGGCCGGACGCGCCGGTGCAGCCATTGATGCCGCCGGACGCAAAGCCGCCTTCGTGGATCAGTACGACGATGGATTCGATGCCCTGCGCCTTCAGCTTCGGGATCAGCGCATTGACGGTGTCTGCCTCGTCGTTGAACTGCAGGCCGGCCACGCCGGACGGCGACACGATGCTCGGCGTGCCCTCCAGCGTCATGCCGATGAAGGCCACCTTGCTGCCGAGGAAGTCCTTCACGCCGTAGCCGGGGAACACGGTGCTGCCGGTGGCGGTGTCATGCACGTTGGCGGCGAGGAAGCGGAACTTCGCGCCGGCGAATTCGCCGCCCTTCAGATCCTCGTTCATGCCGAGGCCGGAGTAGACATCGGTCGGGTGATTGCCGCCGTGCTGCATGCGCAGCAGTTCGTCCTTGCCTTCGTCGAACTCGTGGTTGCCGACCGCATTGAAGTCGATGCCGATGCGGTTCATCGCCTCGATCGTCGGCTCGTCCTTGAACAGTGCCGAGGTCAGCGGGCTCGCACCGATCATGTCGCCGGCCGACACCACGGCGTGCAGCGGGTTCTGCGCCTTCAGTTCCTTGATGCGGGTCGAGAAGCGGGTGACGCCCGGGTTGCTGCCCGAACCTTCGAACGGCTTGATGTAGCCGTGGAAATCGTTGAAGGCGATCAGCTTCACCTTCAGCGTGGTGCCGATCTGCGAGTTGCGTGCAGCGATCAGCAGGCGGGCGCGTTCGACCGCACTGATCTTGCCGGCCTTCTGCTGCGCCAGCGTCACTGACGATACGTGGGCGATGAAGGCGGCCTGATTGCCCCACGGGTCCTCGTCGCGGATCTGGCCGTCGACGGTGGTGCAGCTCGCGTCCAGCACGCGGTCCGGCACGCCGCTGTCGGTGCTGCCGAAGACCACGTTGCCGCTGTAGCTGCCCGGGACGCAGGCGAATGCCGCCTGACTCAGTGCGCCAGCGATGGCCAGTGCGAGAAATTTGATGCGCATGGTGATGTTCTCCAGAAGGTGAGGGGTCAGCGCCGCGCGTGGCGACGGGCCAGCGACAGCAGACCAAGGCCGGCCAGCAGCAGCGCGTACTGTTCGGGTTCGGGGACGGCGCTCACTTCAAGTGCGATGAACTGCGTGCTCTGCGTGGCGCTGAAGTTGTTGTCGGCGACGAGCACCAGCGTGCGGTTGCCGTTGGCCAGCGTCTTGCCCCAGCTCACGCCTTCGATGTTGTCCAGCGTGATGCCGTCAAAGGTGATCGGCATTTCCAGCAGCAGCGTGCGGCGCATCGGCGTGTAGTCGGCGCCGATGAGGCTGGCGAAGCTGCTCACGTCGGTGGTGTCGGCGGTGATTTCGGCCAGCGTAAGGCGGATGGTGTTGCCGACGCCAAAGGCGAAGGCGCGCTCGATCGCGATGAACTGCGTGTCGGAAATTGCCAGCAGTTCGGGCAGACCGTTGTCCGGGCCGAAGGGCGCACCCGGCACCGCGTCGACCGGAATCGGCGGCAGTTCGTAGGCATATTGCGCACCGGCCGCGCCGCTCACCGGGTCGAGCGCGGTCAGGCGCACCACGCTGCCGTTGCTGATCGACGTGAGCGGGCCGTCCTGCACCAGCGCGTCTTCGTTGGCGGTGTAGATCGTGCCGTTCGGCGTCACCGTCAGCGCTTCGAACAGCTTGTTGTTGCGCCCGCCGGTGCTGGCGTTGTCGACGTAGTTGTACAGGGCGGGCGTGGCGAATTCGCGCACGAACACGCCCGAGGTCGTCATCTCGCGGACGAAGGGCTGGTAACGGCTGGCGGCGTTCGCGTTCCAGTTGCCTTCGGAGGACCAGTACAGATTGCCGTTCGGCGCGACGCGGATGCCTTCCGGGTCCACCGTGCGGGCGTTCGACGGGAAGGTCGTGCCGTCCGGGCGCTGCATATAGGTCTGACTGTTGAGGGTTACGCCGTTGAAGCCGGCGGCGTCGTAGTCCAGCGACAGGTTGTAGAAGCGCGGCGTACCGCGCTCGCCACCGCGGTCATCGGCGATCGCCCAGTACGTGCCGTCGGCGGCGCGATCGAGGCCGGAGATGCCGCCAAATTCGACACCCTGGAACAGCGTGCCGGTGGGCAGCGAGGTCGCGCCGATCACGCGCAGCGAGAAGTCGGCCGCGTGCGCGGCGCCGAACGAGAGGGCCACAGCGGTGGCCAGAAGCAGTTTCTTCATGATGGATTCCGGCAGGCGTGACGAACCGGCCCCGCTGCTGCGGGGCCGGCGCGAAGGATCAGCGGCGGCGCTTTGCGGCGAAGCCGATCAGGCCCAGGCCAGCCAGCATCAGCGCGTAGGTCTCGGGCTCCGGCACCGGGTTGGCCAGGCTGATCTTCAGGAACTCGGTGTGGTCGGAACCGAAGTCGCGACCGCCGGTGCCGGGGTAGTTGTTGTCGTTGATCACCAGCAGCGTGTTGGCGTCGAGGATGAGCACGTCCTCGATGGTCACGTAGGGGAAGGTGAAGCCGGTGAGGCCGTCGCCGTTCAGGTCGTCCGGGTCGGCGATGTTCATCAGGTCGACCAGTTCGGTCTTGGTGACGAAGCCGCCGTCGGCGACACCGGTGGTGTCGGCGATGAAGATCTTCTTGAACGGCGTGCCGCTGGTGGCGGTGCCGCCGTTGCGCTCGATCACCAGGAAGCGGTGGTCGTCGATCGCCGTCATGTCGCCGATGGCGGTGCCTTCGGCTTCGAGCTGGTACAGGTAGTCGAGGCCGGTATAGCTTTCGCTGTCGATGCTGAATTCATTGATGCGCAGGCTCTTCGCCGGGTCACCGGCCACAGTCTTTTCGAGCAGCGTGTAGAGCTTGTCGCCGCTGGCGTTGATGGCCATGCCTTCGAAACCGCCCGAGCCGCCGAGGTTGCTGGTGACCGAACCGTTCAGCACCGCTTCGTGCTGCGGCGCGAACACGCCGGGCAGCGCGATTTCGCGGCGCTGGACCACGCCGGTGGCGTCGGTCTTGACCAGGTAGGGGCCGAACTCGTCGCCGAACCACAGATTGCCGTTCTTGTCCTGGCGCACCGATTCGACGTCGAGATCGGCACCGGTGAGCAGGCGGCCGGCCTTGATCGACGGATCGACCAGCGGGTTGGCGGCGTTGTTGTAGTAGTGCGTGTAGTCGGCCTGGACCTTGATGCTCAGCAGGTTCTTCGGGTCGCTCAGCGTGATGCGGCTGGCTGCGTTGAAGGCGGGCAGCGAAGCGCCGGTATTCCAGTTGGCGGCGGACACGGTGCCGCTGCCGCCCAGCGCGGTGCGGAAATCGACATTCACCGCATAGCTGCGCAGCAGCGTGTCGGCCGAGTTGCCCTGCGCGCCGAAGCCGTTGTCGGTGATCACACGGAAGCTGCCGTTGGCGCCGGCCAGCACGCCGGAGAAGCCCTGCACCGGCTGCATGTCGATCAGCGGCAGCGGGTTGCCACCGGCACCGGCGCCGGCAAACTGACCCGAGGTCGGGCCGTCGGCGAAGGTGTTGGCCGGCATCACGGCCCAGCCGGACAGCGTGTTCTGTGCGGCGTTGGCCGAGGTGGCGGCAAAGGCGGCCGCCACGGCCAGCACCAGGGTGAGTTGCGTGCGTGCGTTCATGTCGTGTCTCCCACAGGTTTCATGCCGGCGGAGTGCCGGGAACGCGCCGACCTTAGGGAGCGGTCTTTTCAATGCCGTGAAGGGCGGGTGAGCCGTTCGGCCCATGCCGCCTGCAAATCCGCGCCCGGCCGGGGCGTGCGTGGCGAGATGGGGGTGCCCGCGCAGCCTTGCAGCCGCCGCCGGCGCACGCAGCAGATGACGGCCGTGTGACGGAATGCGTTTCTTCCTGTTACGCCGCGGACCCCGTGCACGGCCCGGCAACGGCTGCGGCCTGCATGTAAACTCCGCGCTTTACCTCCCGCGAACCGAGCCTGCCATGCCCGTGAACTACCAGACGCCCCCCGCCGAATCCATCCTGCCGGTCGCCGGCGTCCGTCTGGGCATCGCCCAGGCCGGCATCCGCAAGGCCAACCGGCGCGACCTGTGCCTGATTTCGCTGCTGCCCGGCGCGCGCGTGGCCGGCGTGTTCACGGTGAACCGCTTCTGTGCCGCACCGGTGCAGGTGTGCCGCGACCATCTGTCGCGCAGCGACATCCGCGCGCTGGTCATCAACACCGGCATCGCCAATGCCGGCACCGGCGAGCCGGGTCTGGTCGCCGCGCACGCCACCTGCGTCGCGGTGGCCCGCGCGCTCGAACTGGCGCCGGAGCAGGTGCTGCCCTTCTCGACCGGCGTGATCATGGAGCCGCTGCCGGTGGACCGCATCGAGCGTGGCATCCCCGCCTGCATGGACGATCTCGACGAGGCCAACTGGTACGAGGCGGCGCACGCCATCATGACCACCGACACCATCGCCAAGGCCGGCTCGCGCACGCTCACGATCGACGGCCGCCGGATCACCATTACCGGCATCAGCAAGGGCGCCGGCATGATCAAGCCGAACATGGCCACCATGCTCGGCTTCATCGCCACCGACGCGGCGGTGTCGCAGGCCGCGCTGGAAGACATGGTGAAACACGCCGCCGACCGCTCGTTCAACTGCGTCACCGTCGATGGCGACACTTCGACCAACGACTCCTTCATGCTCATCGCCTCCGGCACGGCCGGCAATGCCGAAATCACCTCGCTCGACAGCGCCGACGGCCGTGCGCTGGCCGACGCGGTCACCTCGCTGGCGGCCGAACTGGCGCAGGCCATCGTGCGCGACGGCGAAGGCGCGACCAAGTTCATCACCATCGAAATCGAAGGCGGCCGCGACGTGCCCGAGTGCAAGGCGGTCGGCTACGCGATCGCCCACTCGCCGCTGGTCAAGACCGCTTTCTTCGCCTCCGACCCCAACCTCGGCCGCATCCTGGCCGCGGTCGGCAACGCCGCGCAGACGCACCCGTCGCTGGCCGATCTGGACACCTCGAAAGTGAGTCTGTGGATCGGTGACTTCCTGGTGTCGAAGGACGGCGGACGCAACCCGGACTACAAGGAAGAGCAGGGCGCGGCCGCGATGGCGCCGGCCGAGATCACGATACGCGTGGCGCTGGGCCGCGGCGACGCCCGCGCCACTTGCTGGACCTGCGACTTCAGCTACGACTACGTGAAGATCAACGCGGACTACCGCAGCTGAGTGCCATGAACGCGCCGATCAGGCGGCTGTCGCCCGCCGAGCTCGAAGAACTCGGTCGGTTTCTGGCCTCGCCACAGCTTCAAGCCACGGCGATGAGCGTGCCGATGCTGGAGGGCTTTCTGACCGCCGTCGTCGTCGGCCCGCGCCAGGTCATGCCGAAGGAGTGGCTGGCCCGGGTGTGGGACTGGCGCGACGCGCGGGTGGCGCCGGACTTCGACGACGAAGACCATGCCGAGCGCGTCATCGCGCTGGTGATGCGCCTCTTCGACCGCATCGAAGACATCTTCCTGAAGCGCGCCGATGCCTTCGAGCCCATATTCACGCGGCGGGGCGAACAGGCCGTCATCGAATGGTGCGAAGGCTTCCTGGTGGGTACCCGCTTGAGCCCCGACAAGTGGGCCGAAATGTGGGACGAGTACCCCGACCTTGCCGCACCTCTTACGCGCCCTGGAACAGACGAGGGGCGCGCGACGCTGCGCGACGGCGAAGCCATGCTCTGGGGCAAGCTCGTGCCGCCGGTGCTGGTCGCGATCCACGAAATCTGGTTCGACCTGAGGAGCGCTGACCCGGAAGGGTTGGGTGAGGACGATTCCGCGTACGTCGGCGCCTCCGTCGAATCCTGCTTTCGCGCCGAGCCGAAGGTGGGGCGCAACGACCCTTGCCCCTGTGGCAGCGGGAAGAAATTCAAGAAGTGCTGCGGCAGCGGAGAGCAGTCGGTGCACTGACTCAACGCCCCCGGCCCCGACACCTGGTGCGAGCGAGCTTGCTCGCCATCGCGGCCGGTATTGACGCCGGTCGCTTGCCAAGGCCGTATCGCGGCCAGAGGCCGCTCCCACGAGACACGCGCGGGCTGGTCAAGCCAGGCGCGCTTTTGTGTAACCGAGCTTGCTCGCGATGGCGGCGTCGATTCGGCGCTGCAGCGCAGGCGGGGCCTCTGCCTACGCCTCCCAGCGCCGTGATTGCAGCGCGGCAGCCACTGCCTGCGCGCGCGCTTCGAGCAGGGCGTCGGCGGCAATCGCCGCTTCGTCGACGCCCCGGCAGGCGGACAGCGCGGTGCGCAGCATCGCAGCCTTGGGGTAGGGGCGAGAGGCGCGTCCCGGGTAGGCGCGGAAATCGCAGGTGCATAGCGTCATCAGGTGATCGAAGCGCTCGGGCTGACCGAAGGCATCCACCCGCTCAAGCATCGCCGTGATCGAACCGGCGCGCATTTCCGCCGCACGGTGAACGCGCTCGCATTCGGCGTTGGCCAGCAAGGCCAGATCGACGCAGTCGTCCGGCACGCCGAAGCGCGCGCTGATCGCCTCGATGCGCGGCACCCCGCGTTCGATGTGCCGGTAATGCACCGGCAGGTGCTCGCGCGGCGAATCCGACTTGCCGACGTTGAACACCAGCGCCGCGTAACGCACCGCGAGCGGCGCATCGCGGCGCGCCGCTTCATCGACGGTGCGCAGCAGGTGCTCGCCGATATCGACCTGATCCGGGTCGTCCGCAATCTGCGGTACGCCGAACAGCGCATCGACTTCGGGCAGCAGCACGGCCAGTGCATCGCACTCGCGCAGCGCACGCAGCATGCGCGACGGCGCCCGCGCCGACAGGCCGCGCGCCAGTTCGCGCCAGACGATCTCGGGCGCGAGATCGGCCAGCACGCCGGCGGCCACCTGTTCGTACATCAGGTCCAGCGTGTCTTCGTCGATCCCGTCGTCCTGGCTCGCCGCCAGCGCCGCCATGCGCAGCACGGTGAGGGCGGGGCTGGCGAGCATGTCGGTGAGGGACTTGCCGAACGGGCCGGGGGTGAGGTTCGCGCTCATGAATTTTGTCTTCGTGGGGTGTCCGGTGCGCATTCTGGCGCCGTCGCTGAGCAGTGCATCGTCGATGCCCCGACCTTTCGCCCCCCGCCGCGACCGATGGCCCGTTCGGACCACGTTGCGGCGCCGACACCGTCATGCAGTCGACACCCGCCGCATCGATGATGAGAATCTCGCTACCGCGCCCGGAGTCCCGAATGTCCTCGTCCTGTACCTCACCCAGCCGTCGCCGCCTGCTCCAGGGTTCCGGCGCGCTGGCCGCCACCCGCTTCACCGGCCTGATGGGCGCGCTGTACGCGCAGAACGCGCTGGCCGCCACCGGCAAGCAGACGGTGTCGGCTCTGTCGCCCTACGGCGCGCTGGCGCCGGTCAAAGACGCAAGCACCGGCCTGCCACTGCTGCAACTGCCGCCGGGCTTCAGCTACCGCAGCTTCGGCTGGACCGGTGACAGCATGAGCGACGGCAACCCGACGCCCGGCAATCACGACGGCATGGCCGTGGTCACTTCGCGCCGCGCCGGCCGCAGCACCGAACTGGTACTCGTGCGCAACCACGAGCGCGGCCTGGTCGCCACGCCGGCCGAAGCCATCCAGGCGCCGCGCAGCTACGCCACCCAGCCGGTGAACGGCATCATCACCGTGTATTACGGCAGCCTGCCCATCCGCATCGGCGCCGGCGGCATCGTGACCGACCCGTCGGCCGCCGCGCCGGCGCCCTTCGTCGGCTATCCGGCCGGCGGCACCACCAACCTGCTGTTCCGCGACGCGGCTTGGGCCGGCGCCACCGGTTCGATCGGCGGCACGCTGGGCAACTGCGCCGGCGGCCCGACGCCCTGGGGCACCTGGCTCACCTGCGAAGAAACCATCTACGACTTCTCCGGCATCGGCGGCAAGAAGCACGGCTATGTGTTCGAAGTCGACGCCGACGCCGGTGACTCGATCGCCGACCCCATCATCGGCATGGGCCGTTTCGTGCACGAAGCAGTGGCGGTCGACCCGACCACCGGCTACGTCTACGAAACCGAAGACAACCGCAACGTGTCGGCCTTCTTCCGCTACGTGCCGGCCGACACCTCGGGCGAACTGGGCAGCCTGCACAACGGCGGCAAGCTGCAGGCGGCGCGCATCAAGACCATCGTGCGCAAGGCCGCGCCCGCCACGCTGGCCCAGGCCAACGACCAGGGCCTGCTGAACCCCGACATCGGCGACGAATACGAACTGGAGTGGGTGGACATCGCCAACCCCGACGCCGACCCGGTGGTCGTGGCCGGCCAGCCCGGCGGCGTCAGCCTCGCCTTCATGTCCGGCCCCACCCATCAGGCCATCAGCCAGGGCGGCGCCCGCATGAGCCGCGGCGAAGGCATCTGGTATTCCGCCGGCAAGATGTTCATCGTCGATACCGCCGCCGGCACCGACAGCCGCGCGCGCGTCGGCCAGGGCGAAGGTGCGGTGTGGGAACTGACGCTCGCCACCATGCGCCTGCGCGCCATCTTCGTCAGCGGCAACCATACCGCCGGCAACAACCCGGACAACGTCACCGTCAGCCCGCGCGGCGGCGTGCTGCTGTGCGAAGACGGCGGCGGCACCACCGACGCCTACGGCAGCGGCAACCGCCTGCTCGGCCTGAACCCGGCCGGCGAGGCCTACATCTTCTGCAAGAACAACGTGAACCTCGCCGCCGACCAGATCGCCGCCGCCGGCAAGACCGTGGCCGCGGCCGACTATCGCAACTACGAATTCTGCGGCGCCTGCTTCGACCCGACCGGCCGCGTGCTGTTCGTGAACATGCAGACGCCGGGCATCACCGTGGCCATCACTGGGCCGTGGGCCAAGGGCAATCTCTGAACCTGAAAACCTCAGTTGACCGCTTGTCATGAAGTCGAGAGCTCTGCCCATCAAGGAGATTTGTCAGTTTGCGTTGCTCACCCTCCGGGTGAGACCGCTTCGACGTCGCGTGCACGGCCGGCGGTGCGCCCGGCCGCGTTGCTCGTCCTTGCAGGGAGCCATCCTGCCGCGTCCTCGCGCCTTGCCGTACACCCCGCCAACCGCACCCACGACGCCGATCAACTGAGGTTTTCAGGTTGAACAACGATTCCGGAGCCATCACATGAACATCCGCCGCACCCTCGCCGCCGCGCTGTGCGCCTTCGCACTCGCCCCTGCCGCCCACGCTTACACGCTCGACGTCGTCGCTGCCAACGGCAACACCGTCGACACCAGCTTCAGCACGCCGGACATGCTGTCCATCGACTTCGGCCTGATCAACACGCTGCCGGTGACGTTCACGCTGACGCGCGACGACAGTGACCTGCCGATGCTCAACTTCAACGCCATCGTCCGCAATTACATCGGTCTGGGCTTCGAAAGCCTGACGCTGACGATATCCGGCGGCCTGTTCAACACCCTCGGCAGCGCCGGCGGCACCTTCGGCTCGGTCGCCACCGTCACCGGCAGCCACGACAGCGCACGCATCACCTTCAGCGGCCCGGAATACGTCGAAGCCGCGCTCGGCGACTGGTTCCTCGACGGCAGCCAGACCGACTTCGTGCTCGACATCGCCAACGCCACCGGACCGGTCACCCTGACGCTGACCGCCGCGGTGCCCGAGCCCGAAGGCTGGGCCATGATGCTGGCGGGGCTGGGGCTGCTCGGCGCGGTGGTGCGTCGACGTCGCTGATGCTGCATTCGCTGCTCGCCCGGGATTGGTGTAGCGTGCTGCGCTCTTGCCGCGACAGCGGCTTCAGCGCGGACGGAATGGTCAGTGAGCGAAGCAGTTCTGCAATGGAATGAAGGCGATGTTCAACTCGGTGCCCGCTGGCAATCCGAAGCGGGCGTAGCCCCCCCGAAGAAGGTGGTCGTCGCCGACGACACGCTGACGGCCGACATGGCCTTCCGGCTGGCGAGCGAGGGCACGGCGCTGCTGTGGCGCGGCGACTTCCAGAACGCGCGGCAGTTGCTGCAGGCGATGGCGCGGCGGGTGGATCGCAAGCCGCGCAAACCGGCGGCCACGCTGCGCGATGCGTTCAACCAGCACCGGCTGGCGCAGTCGCAGCGGGCGCGCACGCTGGGCATGCTGCTGATTCCGTTCGAGGCGGGTCACGTCATTCCGCTGCGCCGCGCGCCGGACGTGGTCGAGGCCTGCACGCAGGCGCACGGCGAGGCGACAGAGCCCTATGTCTGTTCGCTGCGCGAGCTGTTGGGCGTGATCAGCGCCTACGAGTGGCGACGCAATGGCGTCGACATTCCGGCGCTGTGCGCGCACATCCACCCGCATTACGGCGTGTTTTCGCCAGTGCGCGGCGAGTATGTCGATCTGGTGGCGAAGGCGCCGCTGCCGGCAGCGCTGAAGGAGGATTCGACCGCTTTCGACATCGGCACCGGTACCGGTGTGCTGTCGGCGGTGCTGGCGAAACGGGGCATCGCGCGCGTGGTGGCGACCGACCAGGATGCGCGCGCGCTGGCCTGTGCGCGCGACAACGTTGCGCGGCTGGGCCTGGGTGCGCAGGTCGAAGTCATCGAAGCCGATCTGTTCCCGGCCGGCCGCGCGCCGCTGGTCGTGTGCAATCCGCCCTGGCTGCCGGCGCGACCGAGTTCGCCGCTGGAATACGCCGTCTATGACCCGGACAGCCGCATGCTGCGCGGCTTCCTCGCCGGGCTGGCCGCGCATCTGGCGCCGGGCGGCGAGGGTTGGCTCATCCTCTCCGATTTCGCCGAGCACCTCGGTCTGCGCGCGCCGGACGAACTGGCGGGGCTGATCGATGCGGCCGGGTTGAAGGTGGCGGGCCGGCTCGATGCCCGACCGCGTCACCCGAAAGCCTCCGACGCCACCGATCCGCTGCACGCGGCGCGTGCAAAGGAAGTGACGACGCTGTGGCGACTGGTGGCGGCCGACGCATGAGCTACTACGTGATCGGCCACATCCGGGTGCGGGATGCCGCGCGCTGGGCGGACTATCGTGCCCGCGTCGGCGCCACGCTGGCACCCTTCGGCGGCGAACTGGTGATGCGCGGCCGGGTGGATGCGGTGCTGGCCGGCGACTGGCCGGGCACCGATACCGTGGTGCTGCGCTTCGTCGATGCGGCCAGCGCGCGCGCCTGGCACGACTCACCGGCCTATCAGGCGCTGGTGCCGCTGCGCGAGGCCGGGGCCGACGTGGTGCTGGTCGGTTACGAGGGCGAGTAGCCCGCCGGAGCCTTTTACGCCCGGCGCTTCAGCCGGTGGCCCACAACACGAGGCCGATCAGCACGACATTCACCGCGATGGCGGCGAACAGCCCGCCGAGCAGGAAGTGCTGCGGGCCCAGCCCCTCGGTGGTGCGGTTGATCATCCGTGTGCGGCCGATGCCGGTGAAGGTGAGCAGGATGATTTTCAGCGCGCGCAGACTGCCGCGCAGCAACGGTACGGGGGCGTGATCCATCGTGCGATTGTGCCCGATCGGCAGCGCGCTGCGCTCGTGGCATCATGCGGCGATGACATCCGGAAGCGATCCGATGGACGACAACCTGTCACGCACCGATGCGCAGCAGCGCGCCGACGACATCCACGCTTTCCGCCGCGAACAGGCGCGGCTGGTCGCCGACGGCATGGCGACGGCCGACGCGGCAGCGATCCGCGCGCATCACGACGCACTGCTCGCACGCTTCGCCGCACGGCCCGATGTCGACACCACGCAGCGCGCGCGCCAGCTCACGCTGGGCCTGCGCATCGCCTCCTTCCTCGGCGCGCTGGCGCTGGCGGCCAGCGTGTTCTTCCTGTTCCGCCAGTATTGGCCGCTGTTTCCGGAAGCGGTACAGGTGATCGTGCTGGCCGGCGCTTCGCTCGGCACACTGGTGCTCACCGCCTGGTTGCACCGGCGCGACGCCTCCGGCTACTTCACCAAGCTGGCCGCACTGGTCGCCTTCGCCTGCTTCGTGCTGAACCTGAGCCTGCTCGGTTCCAGCTTCAACATCACGCCGTCGGACAGGGCACTGCTGCCGTGGGCGGCTTTCGCGCTGCTGCTCGCCTACACCTGCGAACTGCGCCTGCTGCTGGTGGCCGGGCTGGTCTGCATCACCGGCTTCATCGCCGCCCGCGTCGGCACCTGGACCGGCATGTACTGGCTCAGCGTCGGCGAGCGGCCAGAGCATTTCTTCCCGGCGGCGCTGCTGATGTTCTGCGTGCCCTTCTTCGTCGATCACCGGCGTCACCCGGGCTTCGATGCGACCTGGCGGCTGGTCGCGCTGCTCGCGCTCTTCCTGCCCATGCTGGTGCTGTCGAACTGGGGCCGCGCGAGCTATCTGCCCTTCGATGCGGATGTGGTCGAAGGCTTCTATCAGCTGGGCGGCTTCGTTGCCGGCGGCCTGCTGACCTGGCTCGGCGCGCGCCGCGGCTGGCCCGAGGTGATGAATACCGCGGTCGTGTTCTTCGTCATCTTTCTGTACACCAAGCTGTTCGACTGGTGGTGGGCGGTGATGCCGAAATTCCTGTTCTTCCTCGTGCTCGGGCTGGTGGCGCTGCTGGTCATCCTGGTGCTGAAGCGCTTGCGGGCGGTGACGTCGATGGAGGGCGGGCGATGAGGCGCGCGCAGAAAATCCTGCTGGTGGGCGGTGTGGCCCTCATCGTCGCGGTGAATGCCTTCGTGCTGGCGGGCGTGGCGTGGAACCGCTCGGGCGAGCCGGGCAGCGCGCTCACCCTCACGCAGCGCGAGCTCAGCCTGCCCTACGCCTTCGGGCTCGACGGCGAGCGCGGCGGCATCGACGTGGCGCTGCTCTGGCGCGCGCCGATGCGCGACGACAATGCGGATGCCGCGTATGACATGCACTACGGCCGTGGGCCCGACTGGCTCGACGCCGACAAGCTGCGCGCACTGGGCTTCGACCTGAAGGAAGAGCGCGACGCCCACCGCCAGAAGCGCGAGGTGTACGTCGTGCTCGAACTGGCCGGTGCCGACTGGCAGGCGGCGCTGGCGCAGGCGCAGCGCCGGCTGGATCGTGCGCTGGCCCGGGGCGACGCCGAAAAGCAGGATGTCGACGCGCAGAAGTCGGCGCAGGAGGCGCTGAAGTACGAGCAGCAGAAGGCGTCGCGCCTGTTCGCCGTCGACGCCGGGCTGGACGCCGCTGCGCTGCGCCAGCGCTATCCGGACACGCACCGCCACCTCATCGTCGTGGCGACGGTGACGCCATCGGTGATGGTGATCGACAAGAAGACCACCTTCAGCGGCCACATCGGCGAACTGGCGGTCGCCCGCATCAGCGTGCCGCACGCGCTGCGCGGCGCGATGGACGGCATAGACCGCAGCGCGCTCGACAGCGGCCGCGCCACCTTCGAAATGGACGTCGCGTGGGGCCGCCGCTTCGAACCGTGGGTGACTGCGGTGCGGCCGCAGCGCGCAGCAATGGACGAATAATCCTGAAAACCTCAGTTGACCGCTCGCCATGAAGTTGAAAGCCCTGCCCATCAAGGACATTGGACGGTTTGCATCGTTCACCCTCCGGGTGAGACCGCTTCGACGTCGCGTGCACGGCCGGCGGGGCGCCCGGCCGCGTTGCTCGTCCTTGCAGGGAGCCATCCTGCCGCGCCCTCGCGCCTTGCCGTGCACCCCGCCAACCATGCCCACAACGCCGATCAACTGAGGTTTTCAGGATGAAGCAGCCGATCACCGGCTACCTGATCGACGAGGAGGGCGACTGGGTCGCCCGGCTCGCCTGCGGGCACCGCCAGCACGTGCGCCACCACCCGCCTTTCATCAACCGCCCCTGGGTGGTGACGGAGGAGGGGCGTGCGGCTCACCTCGGCGCGCTGCTCGAATGCCCGCGCTGCGACGCCTTCGAGTGGCCGGACCACATCGTCGAACAGGCAGGACGCGACCGGCGGTGATATCGTCCGCAGCCTCATTTTCAGGGTAAGCAGCATGCGCAGCGAAGGTCGCATCCGGTCGTGGAAGGACGACAAGGGTTTCGGATTCATCACGCCGGATGGCGGTGGCGAGGACGTGTTCGTGCACATCAGTTCGTTCGACGTCGAGGGGCAGCGCCCAACCGAGGGTCAGCGCGTGGCGTTCGATCTCGGCCGCGACCGCAAGGGGCGGCGCTGTGCGCAGCGGGTGACGCTGGCCGGCGTGCCGCTGAAGACGCGACGGGTCGAAGTGCGCGACGAGGCGTCGCCGGCGCAGTGGGGTGGCGCGACGCTGTTCCTGATCCCGGCCTTCCTGTTGCTGATGGTGCTGGTCAGCGTGCTGTGGCAGGCGCCGCACGGCTGGTTCCTGCTCTATCTGACGGTCAGCCTGGTGACTTTCGCGCTGTATGCGATCGACAAACAGCAGGCGGCGATCGGCGCGATGCGCGTGCCCGAACCGCGCCTGCACCTGCTGGCCCTGGTCGGCGGCTGGCCGGGTGCGCTGCTGGCGCAGCAGTTCCTGCGTCACAAGACGGTGAAGGCTTCGTTCCGCCGTGGTTTCTGGATCACTGTCGTCGGGAATGTCGCACTCTTCCTGCTGCTGACCAGCCCGTTCGGCCGCCCGCTGGTGGCACGGCTGCTCGGCTGACAGCTTCCAGAAGAGCTCGACCCGGCGCCGCGCACTGCCCACCGCCGCTGTCGGGGTCGGAAGACCCTCCCACAGGATCCCGGCGCCAGCCACAGATCGGGCGCACTCCCTGTGGGAGATTCTATGTTCCGCCGCAAGCGTTTTCGTGTTGTTTCGGGACATAGTCTGCGGCGTTCTTCATCAGTGAGAAGGCAACGCGCGCGAGTTTTCGGGCCAGCGCAACAAGCGCCTGGGTGCGGCTGAATCCGCGC